>JAVEEH010000027.1 GCA_030840545.1 Frankiaceae bacterium
TCGAAGTGTCCGTCCTTCGCGGCGGCCACCGCGCGTTCGTGCGAGCGCAGCGCATAGGCGTCCGACTCGGCCCTGGTGATGCCGTCGAGTGCGGCCACCTCCTCCGCCGTCTCGCCCATCGGCATCGAGGCAAGGCCGCCGTCGATGTCGCCGTCGGTGAAACGCGGGTTGGTGAAACGCCAGCCGAGGGCTGTGTCCGACACCTCGCCGGGGCGTGCCCACGGGGTGCCCGGCTTGGCCATCACCCAGGGGGAACGGGTCATCGACTCGACGCCACCGGCGATCACGATGTCGGCCTCACCCGAGCGGACCGACTGGGCGGCCGACACGATGGCCTGCAGCCCGGACGCGCACAGCCGGTTGACTGTGAAGCCCGGGGTGCTGTCGGGGAGACCGGCCAGCAGCGCGGCCATCCGGGCGACGTTGCGGTTGTCCTCGCCGGACTGGTTGGCGGCCCCGAGAACCACCTCGTCGATCGCATCGGCCGGCACCCCGGCGCGCGCCACTGCTTCGCGGACGACGAGCGCCGCGAGGTCATCCGGCCGGACACCGGCCAGGACGCCGCCGTAGCGGCCGATCGGCGTCCGCACGCCACCGACGAGAAAGGCATTCATGCGGTCGATTCTGCTGCACCTGCCAACACCGACGGTCAGCGGCGCACGACGAGCACGGTGGCGATGGCCGCGATGCCTTCACCGCGCCCGGTCAGCCCGAGCCCGTCGGTGCTCGTGGCCGAGACGGACACCGGAGCGCCGATGGCTGCCGTCATGGCGGCCTCCGCCTCGAGGCGACGCGGAGCAAACCGCGGCCGTTCCAGGACGACCTGCACCGATACGTTGCCGACCGCCCAGCCGGCCGCACCGAGGCGACGGACGGTCTCGGTCAGCAAGGTCGCTCCGGCGGCGCCGGCCCACTGCGTCTCGTCGGTGCCGAACTGCGCGCCGAGGTCACCCAGCCCGGCGGCGGACAGCAACGCATCGCAGACGGCGTGTGCTGCCACGTCACCGTCGGAATGACCGGTCAGACCGGCGCCGCCATCCCAGCGAAGGCAGGCCAGCGCCAGCGGCCGGTCATCGGTGGCGAATGGATGCACGTCGACGCCGACCCCGACCCTCGGCAACGCATCCGGCGGGGTCAACCGCCGCTCGCTCGATGGACGGCGGTCGGGCCGTCCGCCACGCGCTCCGGCTGGTCGTCGGCCGGATGCGCGAACACCAGCCGTCCGTTGGCGGTCGTGACAACACTGGTGACCCGCACCAGCAGGTCGCGGCCGACATGGCTGCGGCCGCGTTCGACCACCACCATGGTGCCGTCGTCGAGGTAGCCGACGCCCTGGCCGGGCTCGCGACCGGCCTTGATGAGCTGCACGGTCACGTCCTCACCGGCCACGACCGGCGGTCGAAGCGCGAGCGACAACGCATGCAGGTTGAGCACCCGCACACCGGCGATGGACGCTGCCTTGGCCAGGTTGGTGTCGAGCGTGAGCAGCGCGTAACCCTCGTCGAGGCACAGCCGCATCAGCTTGCCGTCGACCTCGGTCACCTCGGGGTGCTCGTCGGCAACGACGCTGATGTCCACGACCGGCTCGCGTTGAAGGGTCTGCAGCACCTCGAGCCCACGGCGCCCGCGCGAACGCCGCAACGGGTCAGCTGAGTCGGCGAGCGCCTGCAGCTCGTCGAGCACCGGTTGTGCGACGACCACCCGCCCATGCATGAAGCCGGCCCGGACGACGTCGACGATGCGGCCGTCGATCGCGACGGAGGTGTCGAGGACCCGCGGCAGTGCGGCCGGCGCGGCATCCCGCGGGGCGACCCCGGTGCGGTTGCTGAACATGGCCAACATGCCGTCGCGCTTGGCCACCCCGACGCGGAACCCGAGATAGCCGAGGACCGCGACGACGATGCCGAACAGCGGCATCGCGATGAGCGGGTCGGGCACGAAGAACAACGGCCACGCGATGCCGGCGCCGGTGACAACACCGCAGACGAGCCCCAGTGCACCCGCGACAAGGGTGTCGGCCGACACCTCGCGCAACGCGACTTCGGTGCGGTCGGCGCTGGCCGCGATCGTCCGGCCGAAGATGCCGCCGACGACGTAGCCCAGCGCTGATCCGACGATGATCGCGACCGCGAGCCCGTTGAACGGGCCGAGCACGTTGGAGTGACCGCGATCGGTGAAGAACCGTGAGGTCTCGTAGCCGAGCCCGGCGAAGAAGACGACGGTGAACAGCCGCAGGATCTCGATGAGACCGCTCGGCGTCCGGCCCCGGGAGGGACGTGGCTTCACCGCCGACCTCCCGGCAGCCAAGAGATGGGCCTAGGAGGCCAGCACCTCGTCGAGGAGCACCTCGGCCTTGTCCTCGTTGGTACCTTCGGCGAGCGCGAGCTCGCTGACGAGGATCTGCCGAGCCTTGGCCAGCATGCGCTTCTCGCCGGCGGACAGACCGCGCTCCCGGTCCCGGCGCCACAGGTCCCGAACGACTTCCGAGACCTTGTTGACGTCACCGGAGGCGATCTTCTCGACGTTGGCCTTGTAGCGACGCGACCAGTTCGTCGGCTCCTCGGTGTGCGGGGCCTTGAGGATCTCGAAAACGCGCTCCAAGCCGTCTTGTCCGACGACATCGCGGACGCCGACGTACTCAGCGTTGTCCGCGGGAACCCGGACCGTGAGATCACCCTGGGCGACCTTGAGGACGAGGTACATCCGCTCTTCGCCCTTGATCACGCGGGTCTCGATGGCTTCAATCAGTGCAGCCCCGTGATGGGGGTAAACAACTGTCTCGCCGACCTCGAACGTCATACGATTTGATCCCTTCCGCCGATCTCAGAGTAGCACGCAGTTGCCCTCGCCGGCGCGGATCCTCCGAACAAAAGCGCAGGTCAGGGCCTTGATTCCCCGAGACGGACCCTTGACAACACTGCCGTCGTCGTGCCTCGCGCGCCAAAGATGTCGTGCCTCGCGCGCCAAGGACGTCGTGCCTCGCGCGCCGAAGATGCAGTGCGTCGCGCGCCGGAAAAGCGCGGTCAGGGGCGGGTAGTGCGAGCGCGGTCGGACGCGCATACTGAGGCGGTGCCGGACGACGCGCGGTGGATCGAACCGGTCGTCGTGCCGGACGACCTGCGCGAGCTGGCGGCCGACGTCGAGGCCTACCACCGCGAACGCCGCAGCGCCGAGCGACGCCGGCGCCTCGAACGGCTGACGGGAACCCGGGCGTGGCGACGAACAGCCGTCCCACTTGCTGTGGTGACGGGTGCGCTAGCGCTGGCCGGCATCGTGTTCGCAGTGCTCACGGTGGGCCAGCCGCGCCAGGCCGGTGGTCCGTCCGCGGCGCCCATCGCGACCGCTCCCGGGGCCGCGCTCGGACAACTCGGGGGGCTGCTTCCCGACGTCACCCTGTCGACGTCGACCGGCCCCGTGTCGGTCCGTGACCTCCGTCCCGCGCTCGTCGCCCTCGTGCCGGCGCGCTGCCAGTGCACCGCGTTGATCGCCGAGCTCGCCGGCCAGGCAGACGAGGCGAGGGTCCAGCTCGTGGTCGTCGCGCCGATGGCCCAGGACGCCGAAGTCGCAGCTCTCGCGGGGCAGCTCCACGTCGGTCACGTGGTTGCCGCCTTCGACGCCGCGGGCGCGATGGCGTCGACCTACACCGCGGATGGCGTGACCGTGCTCGTCGTCGCGCGAGATGCAACGGTCAGCTATGTGCAGACCGCCGTCAGCCACGGTGTGCGTCTCGAGCTCCCCCTGCAGCGCATCGCGCAGCTGGGCGAATGACTTCGGCCCCTCCAGCCAGGGCACCAGCGCTATCGGGACTCGTCCGCGCGACCCACGCCCTGCCGACGCTCGCCGTCACGGTCTTCTTCACCGCCACGGCGGTCGCGGCCGGGCTCGGCGCCGCCCGATGTGTGCTCCTGGCCGCCGCCGTGCTCGTGGGCCAGACCTCGATCGGTTGGGCCAACGACTACGTGGATGCACCACTCGACCGGGCCGCGCACCGCGGTGACAAGCCGGTCGCTGCGGGCGCAGTACGACGCGAGCTCGTCGGCCGGTGCGCGGCCGTGGCGCTGCTCGCCGACGTGCCGCTCTCACTCGCCCTGGGCTGGCGCCCAGGCGCGGCCCACCTGGTGGCGGTCGGGTCGGCGTGGCTCTATGACCTGCGGCTCAAGTGGACCTGGGCGAGCGTGCTGCCCTTCATCGTCTCCTTCGGCCTCGTGCCGGTCGTGGTGGCGACGGCCCTGCCGGGAGCGCCGCGGCCACAGCTGGCCCTCGTGGCAGCGGGTGCGGCCTGCGGGGTCGCGGCGCACTTCGCCAACACCCTCCCCGATGTCGCAGCCGATGCCGTCACGGGCGTCCGGGGGCTGCCGCAGCGAATCGGCCCGGCAGCCTCGACAGTGGTCGCCGCCCTGGCCATCGCCGCGGCGGCGGCCCTGCTAGTCATCGCCACCGATGCCGCCCCACTCGCTCTGGCTGCTGCTGCCACCGACGGCACCGCTGCAGTCGTCGTGATCGGGTTGGCCGTCACCGACGGCCGGGAGCGAAAGCAGGCGTTCCGGCTCGTCATCGCGGCGGTGGCGGTGCTGGTGGCGGCATTCGTGGTCAGTGGTGGTGACCGGCTCACCAGCCGCTGAACCGGCGTGCGGCGTCCTGCGAGGATGAGGAGGTGACCCGCCGCCTTGTCGTCGTCGTAGCGGCTCTGCTCGCAGCCACGGCCTGCGGCGGCAGCTCGAACGGGCAGCCGGGCAGCGGCTCGGGTCAGACCCCGCTCGCGTTGCACGGCGCGATCCCGGATCAGAAAAGCCCGCGTCCGTCATTCACGTTGGTCGACACCGCCGGCCAGCCCTACGACTTCGCGGCCCGGACCCGGGGAAAGGTGACCTTCCTCTACTTCGGCTACACCCACTGCCCGGACGAATGCCCGACGTCGATGGCCGATGTGGCGGCCGCGTTGCGCCGGGTAGGCCCGTCGATCGCACAGCAGGTGTCGGTCGTCTTCGTCACGACCGACCCCTGGCGCGACAAGCGGCCGGTGCTGCGGCACTGGCTCGACCGGTTCAGCCCGACATTCACCGGTCTGACCGGCACGCCGGTGCAGATCGCCGGCGCCGAGACCGAGATGAACATGCCGATCTCACGGCGGGTGCCCGCCAAGAAGTCCTACGGCGCCGGTCGATACTCTGTCGACCACTTCGCGGCCGTGATGGTCTACGGCAGCGACGACCGGCTGGCCACGCTCTATCCGTCCGGGGTCACGCCGGGGGACATCGCCGCCGACATTCCGCTGCTCGTCAAGGGGTGACCGACCGCAGTGACTCCACCTCGATCGTTGCGCGCCAAAGGGCTAGGCGCAGTCCTCGCCGTCCTGCTCGGCGCGCCGCTGGCCGCCGGCTGCGGCGCCGGCAGGAACAACGAGACGGATCACGAGGTGGCCACGCATCTCGCGACAGCCGATGCCGGCCCGATCGCCGTGCGGGGCGCGCGACTGGTGCCGACGGTCTCCACCAGCGGCATCGACCCGACCCAGGGCTACCTGCTCGTGGTGCTGGTCAACAACGGCGGTCAGCCCGACGCGCTGTCCAACGCCACCGTGACCGGCGGCAGCGTCCAGCCGACCGGCGCCGACCCCACCGCTCTTGTCGTCCAGCCGTCTGAGTCCACCCGGATCGGCGACCCCGACCTGGGGGACTCGGGCACCGCGCTCGCTATCAGTGGTCTGCCCCAGCCCATGCAGATCGGCACCTCGATGCAGGTGACCCTGCAGTTCCGCAGTGGTGTGCACGCGACGCTGGACGTGCCCGTCATGTCGGCGAGCGGCGCCGGCACAACCGCGACCGCGGCACCGATCCAGACAACGGGCGGCTATCCGAGCCCGAGCACGACCGCCACTCCCTGACCGCCGTCAGCGGCCCTGGTTCCTGACCGTCTCGATCGCCTGCGCTGCCGCGGCCGGGTCCAGGTAGGTCCCACCTCCGTCGGTGGGCCGAAGGGTCCGCTCGTCCAGGTCATAACGCAGCGGGATGCCGGTCGGGATGTTCAGGCCGGTGATCTCGTCTTCGCCGATGTCGTCGAGGTGCTTGACGAGCGCGCGCAGCGAGTTGCCGTGGGCGACCACCAGCACGGTGCGCCCGCCACGAAGATCCGGCACGATCGCGTCGTACCAGTAGGGCAGCATCCGCCCGACGACGTCTTTGAGGCATTCCGTGCGCGGCACGAGCTCCGGTGGCAGTGCCGCATAGCGCGCGTCAGCCGCCTGGGACCACTCGTTGTCGTCGGCCAACGGCGGCGGTGGGGTGTCGTAGGACCGGCGCCAGATCATGAACTGATCGTCGCCGTACTGCTCGCGCACCTGGGCCTTGTTCTTGCCCTGCAGGTCGCCGTAATGCCGCTCGTTGAGCCGCCAGTGCCGTCGCACCGGCACCCAGTGCCGCTCACAGGCGGTCAGGGCGAGCTCAGCGGTGGCGATCGCGCGCAGCAGGACGCTCGTGTGCACGACGTCGGGCAGCAACCCGGCGTCGCGCAGCAGCTCACCGCCGCGGCGCGCCTCGTCGCGACCCTTGGCCGACAGGTCGACGTCGACCCAGCCGGTGAAGAGGTTCTTCGCGTTCCACTCGCTCTCGCCGTGGCGGAGCAACACCAAGGTGCCGATCGTCATGGCGGCAAGTCTCCCAGTTGCCTGTTTGCAGGATCGGCGCTCTGTTCCCTGTTCGCCGGATCGGCGCTCTGTTCCCTGTTCGCCGGATCGGCGAAGCGAGCGAACGCCTGCAGGTTGGCGAGAGACTCACCGCGCTTGACCCGCCAGTCCCACTCCCGCTCGATGCTCGACCGGAAGCCGAGCTCGAGCGCGGTGTCGAACCATTCGTCGGAATAGGTGAGGACGCTGCCCAGGATTCGGTCGATCTCGTCACTGGTGACGGCCGCCAGCGGGAGCCGCCCGACGAGGTAGACATCCCCTATGTTGTCGACGGCGAACGACACCGCGAACATCCGCGCGTTGCGTTCGAGCAGCCACTTGTAGAACGCCTCGTGGTTTTCGTCCGGCTTACGCACGAAAAAGGCTTCGACGTGCAACGAGTGGTCGCCGGCGACGAGCCACGTCATCGTCGCGAGCTTGTGCGTCCCCGGCAGCTTGGCGAAGAACGCGCCCGGCTGCGGCTCCTCGAACTCGACCTCGCGCTCGATGAGAGCAGCGCGGATGACCGCGGCAGGATCGGCGGCGGTCACCGCACCGCAGTGAGACGGGCTGCGCCGGCACCGTCCTCGTCGATCGCCTCCGCATAGACATCGAGCACCCGGGCCGCCGTCGAAGCCCAGCCGAAACGGCTCGAGTGCTCGACGGCACCACGGGTGAGCTGCTGCCGCAGCCCCGGCTCGGTGAGCACCCTTCGCACCGCAGCCGCGTAGTCGCGCGGATCGTGTCCGGCGACGAGCAGCCCCGACCGGCCGTCGGCGACCGCAGTCCGCAACCCGCCGACTCCCGCCGCGACGACGGGAGTCCCGCACGCCTGCGACTCCACAGCCACCAGACCGAACGACTCGGTGTAGGACGGCACCACGGTGACGGCCGCGGCGCGGTAGTAGTCGGCCAACACGGCTTGCGGCGCCGGGCGGTCGAAGCGGGTGACATCCGCGATGCCCAACGCACCGGCCAGCTTCTGCAGGTGCTCCGGCTCGGCCAGCCCGGTGCCACTCGGACCACCCACGACCGCGACCACAAGACGCTCACGCAGCTTGGGGTCGTCCTCGATCAGTCGGGCAGCTGCGCGCAACAGGATGTCCGGCGCCTTCAGCGGTTGGATCCGCCCGACGAACAGCAGCAGGACGGCATCGTCGGCCAGCCCGAGCCGACGGCGCGAGGCGGCGGCATCGCCGGGACGGAAGACGTCGAGGTCGACGCCGGGCGCGACGGTCGCGATCCGCGCCGGGTCGGCGTCGTAGAGCTCGATGAGCTCCCCGGCCTCGGCCGCCGTCGAGGCGATGAGGCGGTCGGCGGCGTCGACCACCTGGGCCTCACCGATCGCGCGAGCCGTGGGCTCGGGAGCGTCACCCTCCGCGAGCGAGGCGTTCTTGACCTTCGCCATGGTGTGCATGGTGTGCACGAGTGGGACGCCCCACCGCTCCTTGGCGAGCCAGCCGACCTGACCGGACAGCCAGTAGTGCGAGTGGACGAGGTCGAAGTAACCGGGCTCGTGCGCGGCCTCGACCCGCAGCACGCCGTTGGTGAAGGCGCAGAGCTGAGCGGGGAGGTCGTTCTTGTCCAGCCCCTCGTAAGGGCCTGCGGTGATGTGACGGACGACGACACCGGGCGCGACCTCGACGACCGTCGGCAGCTCACTGGACGTCGCCCGGGTGAAGATCTCGACCTCGATGCCGAGCTGCGCGAGGCGTTTGGCCACCTCGCAGACATAGACGTTCAGGCCACCGGCGTCGCCGCCGCCGGGTTGGTCGAGCGGCGAGGTGTGCACGGAGATCGGCGCCACCCGGTGGGGCGGTCGTCGAGGGGACGAGCGGGCGGCGGACCGGGCCACGCTCCGCACCTCCTCGGCGGGGACGTCACCGCCAGCGGATCCAGCGGCCGTGCTCCCCAGGGGGAAACCGTGCTCCATCCTGCCCGATTCCCGGTTCGGGGCCACAACTCGTTCCGGCCAGCCTGCGCAACGATCGGGACGACGTCGGCCCGGGCAACAGCCGGGCCGTAGGCTCGAACGCATGGGAAACGGCATGGCGGTGGTCACCGGCGCGAGCAGCGGCATCGGTGCCGCGACTGTCCGACGCCTCGTGGCCGAGGGCTTCGACGTCGTCGCCACCGCGCGCCGGCAGGACCGACTGGACGCGCTGGCGGGCGAGACCGGATGCCGCACGAGCGCCCTCGACCTCACCGATCCCGCTGCCGTCGAGGCCTTCGCCGCGTCGCTGACCGCCTGCCGTGTCCTCGTCAACAACGCGGGCGGCGCGCTCGGAATGAGTCCCATCGCCACGGCGAACGAGGACGAGTGGCTGCGGATGTATGACGTCAATGTGCTCGGCACACTGCGGATGACCAGGGCGCTGCTGCCGCTGCTGATCGGCAGCGATGACGGCATCGTCGTCAACGTCACTTCGACGGCTGCCCGATGGGTCTACGAGGGCGGCGGTGGCTACACCGCGGCGAAGCATGCACAACAGGCCGTGACGGAGACGTTGCGGCTCGAGCTGTTCGGCCAGCCGGTCCGCGTCACCGAGATCGCCCCGGGGATGGTCAAGACCGAGGAGTTCTCACTCGTGCGGTTCGGCGGCGACCAGGAGCGCGCCGACGCCGTCTATGCCGGCGTGCCCGGCCCGTTGACGGCCGAGGACATCGCCGACTGCATCGGCTGGGTGGTGACCCGTCCGTGGCACGTCAACATCGACACGCTTCTGGTGCGACCGCGCGCCCAGTCGGCGCAGCACAAGCTCTATCGGGAGAGCTGACCCGGTGCCACCGGAACCGATGAACGCCGAGCACACCCATGTCGTCAACAACGGCAAGCGCGACCTGACGATCCAGGAGCTCGCGTTGATGCAGCCGGGCATGGATCGGCTGATGGCGGAGGTGGGCGCGCGCACCCACCGGCTCTACTACGCCGCGCAAGCGCAGAACTGGCGTCTCGCCGACTACTTCTACCGGTCGATCGTCAAGCAGCTGCGCCTGTGTGCCGTGAGCCGGCCGAAGTACGACGAGGAGATGACGGCCTACCTCGACAAGGACTGCACCCCCGTGCGCGATGCGATCAAGGCCGGTGACCTCGTGGCGTTCGATGCGGCCTACGCACATCTCATCGAGCGGGCCAACGACCTGCACGGCGTGTTCGGCAAACCGTGGATCCATTGGGTGACGCCGCGCACCGCCCCGGACGAGTTCGACTTCACCGCGGGGATCGAACGATGACGGCGTCTTACACCGAGCTCGTCGCGGCGGTCCGTGGTGACGGCGAAGGCATCGTCGCCGCTGCCCGGCTCGGTCTGGACGTGTCGGTCCCGACGTGCGGCGAGTGGAGGATGCCCGACCTGTTGCTGCACGTCGGTCAGGTCTACGCCCACGTCGGCCGGTTGCTCGGTGAACGCGTCATCACCGACCCGGGGTCCAAACCACCGGTGCCCGACGGCATCGACCCGGTCGACTATGTGGCCGCCGGGCTCGACGAGCTCGTCGAGGCGCTGTCGTCCTGCGAGCCGGACACCCCGGTCTGGAACTGGTCGACCGAGCCCGACATCGCCGCGTTCTGGGCGCGCCGGATGGCGCACGAGTCCGCCATCCACCGGTTCGACGCGCAACGCGCGCACAACCTCGCGCAGCCGATCGACGCCGAGCTCGCCCAGGACGGTCTCGACGAGTTGGTCGACGTCCTCGCGCCGCGCGTGATCACGCGCGACCAGGTGGAGCTGCCCGTCGGCACGTTGTCGTTGCTCGCCACCGACGAGGGCACGTGGCACCTGCGACTCGACGGGCATGGCATCGAGCGGCTCAACGTCGCCAAGGAGCCCGACGTCACCGTCCGTGGGACGACAAGCGCGCTCTTGCTCGCCGCCTACAACCGGGTGCCCTGGACTTCACTCGAGGTCGAGGGCGACGAGGCCCTGCTCGACGGTTGGGCGAAGGCATTGCGCTTCTAGCTGGCCCCGAGAGCCCGGGCGAACTCGACATGAGCCGCATCGCTGAAGAGCACGAACCGGATCTGCTCGACCGTCGTCGGCGTACGCCGGACGGTGTCGATCGCGATGTCTGCAGCGGACGCCATCGGCCAGCCGTAGATCCCGGCTGACACGGCCGGGAACGCAACCGTCTTGGCACCGATCTCGTCGGCCACCCGCAGGGCTTCGCGGTAGCAGGAGGTGAGCAGCCCGGATCGGTCCTCCGCCGCGCTCCAGACCGGGCCGACGACGTGGATGACCCACTGCGCAGGCATCGAGCCGGCGGCGGTCACCGCGGCCT
>JAVEEH010000033.1 GCA_030840545.1 Frankiaceae bacterium
AAGAAGCGCATCATCAGGCCACGCTGCTGCAGCTGGCGCTCGAGCTCTTCGTCGTCGTAGGCACCGCGGCGCATGTCGAGGAACACCTTGCAGATGCCGACCAGCACCACGAGGTTGAGCGCGGCGATCAGATAAAGGAAGCCGCCGGACACCGACGTGCCGATGAGCCTGGCGTAGTGGTTCAGGTCGGAGTTGTCGTTCTGCAGCCCGACACCCAACGCCTTGACGCCGACGCCCAGCAGCGCCGTCATGTTGAAGACGACCGACGAGTGACCGAGGGAGAACCAGAAGCCGACGCCCATCGGCCGCTTGCCCTCGCCCATGAGCTTGCGGGTCGTGTTGTCGATCGCGGCGATGTGGTCGGCGTCGAAGGCGTGCCGCATCCCCAGCGTGTAGGCGAGGACCCCGGTGCCGATGCCGAACGTCGCGTTGCCATCGAGCCGGTGGTGGCCGGTCGCGGCGAGCACGAGCAACGTGAAGCCGACCACGTGCAGCAGCAGGATGAACCCGAACATCGCACCGAGCCGGCGCCACTCCGGCGGGCTGAGCCCGCGGCTCAGCTTGTCGGTGAGCCGGGCGAGACGGGGAGGGGTCTCGACCAGGATGGCCATGCTGGCTTCCCCCGCGAGTCAGGGCGCTTAGGCCGGACGTTGGTTGTTGCAACTACTTTGCAACAACGTACGCCGGGCGCTCCGCGCCTGCCAACCTCGGGGTCAGATGGCGATGGCCGACGGGCGCCTCGTCTGACCCGGCAGCCGGAGCCGGCCGACGAGCCACGGGGAGAGGTCGGCTGCCGGCACCGGGCGGCTGATGTGGAAGCCCTGGAGCCGGGTGCACCCCATCTCGATCAGCGCCGTCGCGGTCTCGGCGTCCTCGACGCCCTCGGCCACGGTCTCCAGGCCGAGGCTCTGGGCCAGGCCGACGATCGCGCGGACGATGGCGGCATCTCCCGCGGCACGGTCGATCTCCTGCACGAAGGACTTGTCGATCTTGATCTCGTCGACGGGCAGCTGCTGGAGGTAGGCGAGGGACGAATAGCCGGTCCCGAAGTCGTCGACGGAGAGCCGGGCGCCGAGCGACGAGAGCCGGTGCAGCACCGGCAGCGTCCGCGCGGGGTCGGTCATGATGTGGCTCTCGGTGATCTCGAGGGTCAGCGCACCGGTCGGCAAGTCGTGTTGGCGCAGCAGCCGGCCGATGGTGTCGGCGATCGAGGTGTCGAGCAGGTTGCGCATCGAGATGTTCACCGAGACGCCGAGCTCGACGCCTTCGCTCCGCCATCGCGCGGCCTGGCGCAGGGCGTTCGACAGCACCCAGGCCGTCAGGTCCACGATGACGCCGGACTGCTCCGCGAGGGGGATGAACTCCGTGGGCGACACGAAGCCGTAGTCGGGGTGGCACCAGCGGACCAGCGCCTCGACCGAGACGACCCGACCTTCGTCCGCGGAGATCTGCGGCTGATAGTGCAACGTCAGCTCGTCGTGCTCGATCGCCTGCCGCAGCTGGCTCGCGAGTGCGAGCCGCCGGGGCGAGTACTCGTCTCGTTCGTGGTCATAGACCTCGACACCGGTCCCCGCGGACTTGGCGGCGTACATCGCCATGTCCGCCCGCTTGAGCAGGACACTGTCGTCGTAGCCGTCGCGGGGAGACACCGCGATGCCGATGCTCGCTTCGACATCGACGGTGATGCCGTCGACCTGACACGGCTTGCCGACCGCTGCGCGGATGAGGTGACCGAGCGCGAGGGCGGCCGCGGTGTCCACGCCGGGAACGAGCAGCGCGAACTCGTCGCCACCAAGACGCGCGACGGTCGCGTTCGACGGGGCCGTGTCCGCAACCCTGCGAGCGATCTCCCGGATCAGCAGGTCACCGTGGTGGTGCCCGAGCGTGTCGTTGACCTCCTTGAAGCGGTCGAGGTCGGCGAGCAGCACGGCGCACCGCGGATTCTCGTCGAGCAACGCCGCACCGAGCCGGTTCTGGTAGCACTGCCGGTTGACCAGGCCGGTCAGGGCGTCGTGCATCGACTCGTAGGTGAGCTGGTCGAGCAGCCGGCTGTTGTCGAGGACGCTCGACACCTGGGCAGCTACTGTCTCGAACAGCTTGCCGTCGTCGCGCGTGAACGTCGCCACGTCACCGGCACGATCGGCGACGAAGAGCACGCCGCGCACCTCTCCGTCGAGGCGCAACGGAGCGAGGATCGCGTCGCGGAAGCCACGGCCCTGCAGGAAGCTCAGCAGCCCGAGGTCTTTCGTGTTGCGGGTCATGACCAGCGCGGTCCCGTGCTCGAGCAGCCGGGCAAACGGCCAGTCGGCCGGCTTTGGCACGTACTTCTCGGTCGCCAGCTCGCCGTCACCGCGAACGCAGCGCAGCAGCGGTTGCTCGTCCGGCGCCACCGGCAACAACAACAGTCCGGCGACTTCGGCTCGCATCATGTGACCGGTGCGCTCGAGGAGGTTCCCGATCCTCGTCTCGTTGCCGTCCACCCGGCCAAGACCCCGGGTGAAGTCGTAGAGCATGCCGAGACTCGCGTGCCGCTGGCGGATGATGACGTAGGCGCGGTACATGGCGCCGACCGCGACCGCGACGACCGCCAACGGAATCGCGAGCAGATTGTGGTCACGCACCGCGGCGACGCCGATGAAGGCGATCGAGCTGTTGACCACGATCGCAGCGATGCCGGTGGCGGCGAAGGTCCACACGACCGCGCGATCGACCCGTCCGACGGTCCATCGGATGGCTGCGCACACCGCACTCATGGACAGGCCGGAGGCGATGAGGACGGTGAGCACAACGGCAGGGGCGGCGCTCAGCGTCTGACCGCTGGCATGGTCGGGCAGGGCCGAGAACAGCGCGAGGGCGACGCTGGCCTCGAAGAACTGCACAGCGGCGTTGAAACCGAGCTTGACCGGTGGCTGGCGGCGATGGACGGCCAGGGCGACGCCGCTGCCGAGCACCCGCGCCACGATGAACAGCGGCGATCGGAAGCACAGCAGCCCGACGACGAGCGGCACCTCGGACAGCGACAGCGAGTAGGCCTGGCCGGCCCACTCCATGTGCAGCGGCTGCACCTCGGCTGCGCAGAATGCTGCGAACAACACGCAGAACCAGAGGAACGCAGCTGCGGCGCCGCCGGGCGCGACCGGAGCCCCCGCGGAGACGTCAAGGGCCAGGGCCGTTGCGACAAGCGTTGCCGCCAGCAGGACCAGTCGACCGGACAGGGTGCGAGTGGCGCCGGTCATTGCCAGTCACCGCTGGACCACGTGGAGCCGGACCACGTCGCACCCGACCAGGTCGCACCCGACCACGTCGCCCCCGACCACGTCGCACCCGACCACGTCGCACCGGACCACGTCGCACCCGACCACGTC
>JAVEEH010000037.1 GCA_030840545.1 Frankiaceae bacterium
TACCCCGCGTGAGACTCCAGTCACATCCGGGTATCCGTTCGGCATGCCTGCCGCCCAGCAGGTCGCCGGCATGGTCGCCGACGACGAGTACTTTCACGTCGTACGCAGATACCTCGCGCTCGGCGACCTGGCGGAATGCGGCGCAGGACCGATCGTCGCGCGACTCCTCGGCGGCTTCGACCCTGATCACCCGCTCGCGTGCACCGTCTGCGTCCAACACCTCACCCGCGCCCCGAAGTGAGCGAGCTCGGTTGAGCCGCGTCAGCCGGGGGCTGCGAGGAGGGCGGCGAGATAGTCGCCATAGCCACTCTTCGCGAGATCGGCCGCGTGCCGGGAAAGCTCGTCGTCGGAGATCCACCGGTTGCGCCAGGCGATCTCCTCGGGGCAGCCGACCTTGAGGCCCTGCCGCTCCTCCATCACCCGGACGAACTCCGCCGCCTGCACCAGCGTCGTGAAGGTGCCGGTGTCGAGCCACGCCGTGCCGCGCGGCAGCACCGTCACGTGCAGGGCGCCGCGCTGCAGATAGACCTCGTGCACCGACGTGATCTCCAGCTCGCCGCGCGGGCTGGGCGCGAGGCCGCCCGCGATCTCCACCACGTCGTTGTCATAGAAGTAAAGGCCTGGCACCGCGAGGTTGCTGCGCGGCGAGGCCGGCTTCTCCTCGATCGACAGTGCGCGTCCGTCGTCGGCGATCTCGACGACGCCGTACGCCGACGGCTCGGCCACGTGATAGCCGAAGATCCGGGCGCCTTCGACGTCGGTGCAGGCGGCGAGCCGGGTGCCGAGGCCGGCGCCGTGGAAGATGTTGTCGCCGAGCACCAGGGCGACCTTGTCGGCGCCGATGAAGTCAGCGCCGATCGTGAACGCCTGGGCCAGCCCGCCCGGCGAGGGCTGGACGGCGTAGGCCAGGTGCATCCCCCACTGGGAGCCGTCGCCGAGTAGCCGGCGGAACTGGTCGGCGTCGTCCGGCGTCGTGATGACGAGGACATCGCGGATGCCGGCCATCATCAGCGTGGAGAGCGGGTAGTAGACCATCGGCTTGTCGTAGACGGGCATCAGCTGCTTGCTGATCGCGCGGGTGATCGGGTGCAGGCGGGATCCGGTGCCGCCGGCCAGGATGATCCCCTTCACCGGCCAGACCGTAGCAACCCGGCGAATAGGCTGAGCGGATGCGGCTGCTGGTGACGGGTGGGGCGGGCTTCATCGGTTCGCACTACGTCCGCACCTTGCTCGCCGGCGGCTACCCGGGCTACGACGACGCAACAGTGACCGTCTTCGACAAGCTGACCTACGCCGGCAACCTCGCCAACCTGGCGCCGGTCGCCGACAACCCTCGCTACACCTTTGTCCAGGGCGACATCCTCGACGGCGACCTGCTCGACGAGGTGCTGCCCGGGCACGACGCGGTGCTCAACTTCGCCGCCGAGACCCACGTCGACCGCTCGATCCACGGCGCCGCCGACTTCGCCACCACCAACGCGGTCGGGGTGCAGGTGCTCCTCGACGCCTGCCTGCGCGCCGGCATCCCCCGCGTCGTGCAGGTCTCGACCGACGAGGTCTACGGCTCGATCGACACCGGCTCGTTCCGCGAGACCGACCCGCTGCTGCCCAACTCGCCGTACTCCGCAGCGAAGGCCGGCGGCGACCTGCTCGCCCGCGCCTACTTCGTCACGCACAAGGTCAACGTGTCGATCACCCGCTGCACGAACAACTACGGGCCTTACCAATACCCGGAGAAGGTCATCCCGCTGTTCGTCACCAACCTGCTCGACGGGGCATCGGTGCCGCTCTACGGCGACGGCATGAACGTCCGCGACTGGCTGCATGTCGACGACCACTGCCGCGGCATCCAGCTCGTGCTCGAGCGGGGCCGGGCCGGTGAGGTCTACAACATCGGCGGCGGCGTCGAGCTGACCAACCGCGACCTCACCGAGCGGCTGCTGGCGGCGTGCGGGCGCGGCGAGGACCTGATCGACTACGTCGAAGACCGCAAGGGCCACGACCGGCGCTACTCCCTCGACGACACCAAGATCCGCGACGAGCTCGGCTATGCCCCCGCGGTCTCCTTCGACGACGGGCTCGCGGCCACCGTGGCGTGGTATCGCAATAACGAGAAGTGGTGGCGCCCGCTCAAGGTCACGCAGTAATCTCAGGTGCGCGGCCGTCGCGCCCTCGGGAGGGGTCCCCATGCGTCGTCGGGCTTTCGTCACCTCTGTGCTCGCCGTCAGCGTCGCCGCGGCGACGACCCTCGCCGGGGCGGCAACGGCCGGCCAGGGCGCCGACCCCTACGTCGTCTCGGGCGGGATGGCGGGCGTGGTCCATGCGCACGACGCCGGTCACGGCAAGCCGGGCGGCGGAGCCAGAGTCAACCTCGTCTACCACGGCGGCGCGATCCTGCAGTCGACGGTCGTCAAGGCGATCTTCTGGGGCACGTCGTGGGCCAACAGCGGCTTCATCGGTGACAAGTTCAGTGGCCTCGACACCTTCTACGGCGGCGTCGGCGGCTCGCAGTACATGGGCACAAACACGGAATACACGGACGGCAGCGGACATCACGTCGGCGCGGGCGTCACCTACGGCAACCATCTAGTCGACACCTCCGCAGCGCCGTCCCGAGCGCCGGCCACGAGCGACATCCTCGCTGAGGTCAGCAAGGAGATCACCGCTCCGGTGACCAACGGCTATTACCCCGTCTACGTCGACACGCCGCGCGGAAACACCGGTTACTGCGCCTGGCACAGCTGGGGCACGATCCACGGCGTCTCGGTGCAGTTCGGCTTCTTCTTCAACCTCGACGGCGATCCCGGCTGCGATCCGGGCTCGACGGTCGCGGGCGAGAGCCAGGGGCTCGCCGCTCTCGCCAACGTGTCCGGCCACGAGCTCTCGGAGACGGTGACCGACCCGGGCGGCGCGAGCTGGTATGACAGCTCCGGCGCGGAAAACGCCGACAAGTGCGCCTGGACGTTCAGCAACACCGTGAGCATCGGCGGCAAGAGCTGGCTCATCCAGGGCAACTGGTCCAACAACGCCTACAACGCCAACACCGGATATGCCAAGGGCGGCTGCATCGTCTAGCCCGCGAGGCTTGTCTCGAGGATCTGACGCAGCAGCCCGGAGTCGCGCATCCCCCGGATGAGCGCGTGGTCACCGGTCTCGGCCGGATGCAACGTCACCTGCGGGGCGCCGGCGAGATGCGTCGCATGCGCCCGGTCGAGCCGATGCGACTGCGCGAAATAGACGTTGATCGGCCCGTGCGCATCGGCACCGGCGAGCACCGGCGCCAGATCCAACGTCGGGTCGGCGGGACGCCGGCGCCGCATGGCCCGGACCTCCGAGCTCCAGCGCCGGTCGACGTGCCGGGCCCGGAACCCACGGGTCATCGACGTCTGCGGCGCGAAGGCGTGGATCTCGGCGGCGCCGAGCAGCACCCCGAACAGGATCGCGGCGAAACCACCGGCTGAGTTGCCGAAGGTGACGACCCGGCGGACGCCGTGGTCGTCGAGGGTCGCGCGCAGCGCCGCGCAGGCCGAGGCCGGGTCGTCGCCGAGGCCGCGGACGCCGAACTGATACCAGGCCTGGTCGTGGTCGCGGATGAAGACCTTGCCGACCGGCAGGTCCTCGGTGAGCCGGAAGAACTCGAACGGGGGGATGACCAGGCCGCCGGCGATGCCGCCGAAGGCGATCAGGCAGGTGCTCTCGCCGTCGAGGGAGACGGCGTGGCCGACGGTCGGATCGTTCACGTCGTCGGTGAACCCCACGCGCGCAGCCTAGATGCGCGGACGCCGGCAGCTGGTGCACAAAGGCGCAATAGGCTCGCGGCCATGAGCGGGTGGCTGGTCACCGGCGCGTCGGGCCAGCTCGGCAGCGACGTGGTCGACGT
>JAVEEH010000053.1 GCA_030840545.1 Frankiaceae bacterium
CCGAGTGAACTCGCCGAGCCGTGGCACGCCCTGGACACGTGCCAGCGATCGTCGCCACAGCAACGTCGCCAGCGAGCCGGTGTAGGTCAGGTTGGGGCCGACGTTGACCCCGATCAGCACTGCGAGCACCGGCGCCGCTCCCCCGACCGCGGCCACCGGCAGCAGCAGCAACGTGGCGGGCAGGTTGTTGACCACGTTCGCGAGCATCGCCGACACGGCGACGACCCCGAGCAGCGCCGGCAACGACTCACCGTTCGGCAGCACGTCGCGGATCACCCCGTCGAGACCGTTGTCGCTGACCGCACGGACGACAACGCCGAGGGCAAGCACGAAGACACAGAACAGCGGTGCAGCCGACCAGACGACCCGCGCCGCAGAGGTTCGACGCTGCACCAGCCGCTTGCCTGCCAGCACGACGGCGCCCGCGGCGGCGGACCACACCGGCGCCACTCCCGCTGACGACGTGGCGACGAACCCGGCCAGCGTCAGGACGACGACGCCGAGCGCGAACCACGGCATCGCCACCGGCGGGCTCGGCTCGGGTCCTGATGGTTGGGACAGATCACCGCGGAAGAACCACCGGAACGCGGCGTAGGTGATGAGCAGCACCACCAGCCAGGGCAGCGCCATCAGCGCGGCGAAGCGGGTGAACGAGATGGGCAGCAGCGCGAGAGCGAGCAGGTTGGTGAGGTTGGAGACGGGAAGCAGCAGCGACGCCGAGTTGGCCAGGTGCGCGCAGGCGTAGAGGTGAGGACGAGGACGCAGGCCAGCCCGCTGGGTCGTTGCCAGCACCACCGGCGTCACCAACACGACCGTTGTGTCCAGCGACAACACCGCGGTGGTCACCGCAGCGATTGCGAAGACACCGACGAGCAGCCGCGACGCCGAGCCGTGTGCGCGCGCCGCCATCCGGGCGCCGACCGCGTCGAACAGCCCCTCGCCGGCGCAGGCGTCGGCGAGGGCGAGCACCGCTGCGAGGAAGCCGACAACCGGGCCGAGTCGCTCGAGCTCGACCCGCACGTGACTCCAGCTGATCGCCCCGGCGGCGAACACGATCACGGCGGCAGGGACAGCGGCGACCGCCTCGGACAACCCCCGCGGGCGAGCGACCGCGACGACGAGGACGACGGCGAGCAGCGAGACGGACAGAGCCTCGTGCACGGCCCCCTACCGCGACGTCGTACGCAGCTGCGGGCCGAGGTGGCTGGTGTCGTTCAACAGCCGTACGACGGACGCGCGGTCGGCATGCCAGTCGATGACCGACAGCGAGGCCGGGTCGAGGTGCAGCCGGTAGAGCGCATGCGGCGGAGCATCGAGCGCATCCCGGACGAGCGACTTGATCGGCGTCACGTGCGACACCACGACGATGGTCGCGCCGGCGTAGGTCTTGGTCAGCCGGTCACGGGCGGCACCGACGCGCGCGAACGTCGCCGTGAACGACTCCCCGCCGGGCGGCGCGACGTCGGGGTCGGCGAGCCACTTCTTCATCTCATCGGGCCAGCGCCGGCCGACTTCGGCGAACGTCAGCCCTTCCCACTCGCCGAAGTCGGTCTCGGCGACACCCGGCACTTCCTCGACCTCGAGTCCGAACGTGGCGGCGACGGCGTCGGCCGTCTCGCGCGCGCGGCGGCGCGGTGATGACACGACTGCGGCGACATCCCACCCGGCGAGACTCTCCGCTGCTGCTTGCGCCTGCGCGAGGCCGCGATCGGTCAGCCCCGGGTCACCGACGCCGCTGAACCGCTTCTCCAGCGACAGGGGGGTCTCGCCGTGGCGCAGCAGGAGTGCCACGGTCGGCGCGCCGGTGGGCGCGCTCCAGCCGTAAAGAGTGTTGTCCGGGCGGGCTGCGCCCTCCGGTTCCGGCTCGGGCTCGGGCACCTCGATGCGCGGCTGCCACGACGTGCCCGCCGCCGCGGCGTCCATCGCCTCGTTGGCCAGCCGGTCGGCGTGCTTGTTGAGCTCACGGCGGATGTGCTGGAAGCGCACCCGGCGAAACTGACGGACCAGGGCGGCCGCCTCGGAGGCGAGCGGCTTCATCGCCTCGTGCTTCACCTTCCACACGCTCGACATCTGGTTGACCACGAGCAGCGAGTCCATCCGGACGTCGACCTCGTCGGCGCCGAGTTCGAGCGCCGCCTGCAGACCGGCGATCAACCCGCGGTATTCGGCGACGTTGTTGCTGGCGACGCCGATGGCGGCAGCCACCTCACGCAACACCTTGCCGGTCTCGGCGTCACGCACGACGGCGCCATAGCCGGCCGGACCCGGGTTGCTGCGCGATCCGCCGTCGGCGTCGACGACGACCTTCATGCCGCCCCGGTCACAGGCCGGAGTCAGTGGTGCGGACAAGGATGCGTCGGCACTCTTCGCAGCGCAGCACGTCGTCGGCGGGAGCGTCGTGGATGCGGTTGAGGTCAGTGGTGTTGAGCTGCAGGTGGCAGCCCTCGCAACGGCCGCGGAGGAGCGCAGCCGCGCCGATGCCGTTGGACGAGCCGCGGACCTTCTCATAGAGCGCGACCAGCTCGACCGCCAACGTGCCGGCCAGCTCGGCGCGTTGCAGCGCTGCCTTGTCGGCCTCGGCGTCGATCTCGGCCCAGGTGGTGTCCCGGCGCCGCTCGGCTGCGTCGAGGGCCAGCGAGCCTTGTTCCTTCTCCCGCTTGAGCTCTTCGAGCCGGTTCTGCACCAGCTCGCGTCGTTCCATCACCTCGAGCTCGACATCCTCGAGGTCACCCTGCCGGCGGCGCAGCGACTCGATCTCCGACTGCAGGTTCTCCAGCTCCCGCGGCGAGCCGACCTGGCCGGCGTCGAGGCGTTGCTGATCACGCGTCATCCGCGCCCGGACCTGCTCGACGTCGGCGTCGATCTTCGCCTGCTCGCGGGCGAGGTCCTTGTCCTCGGTCTCGATCAGCACGATGTCGTCAGCGAGCCGGGTGAGCCGGGCACCCAGCTCATCGATCTCGGCGAGCTCGGGCAGGGTGCGGCGACGGTGGGTCAGCCGGTCGAGTGCCGTGACGAGCGCCTGCAGGTCGAGCAGACGCAGCTGGTCGTCAGGTGCAGCCTTCACGTGTCTCCATCTTGCGCGTCGGTGGCTCCACCGTAGCCGGTCGGCACCGCGCCTTCCTTAGGAAGCAACCGTCTCCCGGCCGCCGACCTCCACCGGGGTCATCGCGTCGGGATCATCGAGCATCGCGCCCTCGAGATGACGACGGATCGACAGGGCCACGGCAGCTCCCTCCCCCGCGGCCGAGGCCGCTTGTTTCGTCGAGCCGGCCCTCACGTCCCCGGCCGCGAACACCCCGGGCATGGAGGTCTGCAGCCCGATGTCGGTCTGGATGAAGCCGAACTCGTCGAGCTTGACCAGCCCGGTCACCAGCTCGGTGTTGGGACTCAACCCGATGAACACGAACACGCCGTCCGGGGTGAGCTCGCGTTCCGCGCCGGTCTTGACGTCCTTGACTACGACGCTGCGCAGCCGGGTGTCACCCCGGAACTCACTCGGGCTCGCTCCGGTGATGACGTCGATCTGCGGGTTCTCCTCGACCTTCGCCTGGACAACCTTGCTGGCGCTCAACGCATCGTCGCGGGTCACGATCGTCACTCTGTCCGCGAAGCGGGTGAGGAAGATGCTCTCCTCGCCGGCGCTGTTGCCGCCGCCGATGACAAGCACGTTCTTGCCGCGGTAGAACGCCCCGTCGCACGTTGCGCAGAAGTGCACGCCGGCTCCGATGAAGTCCTCTTCGCCAGGGACTCCGAGCCGGCGGTAGGTGGAACCGAGGGCGAGCAGCACGGCGCCGGCTCGATAGTCCTCGCCGTCCCCGGTGCTGACGCACTTGTAGCGGCCGTCGGCCCGCACGCCGGTCACCTCCTGGGCTTGGAGGATCTCGACGCCGAAGCGCTCGGCCTGCGCGCGCAGGCGGTCGGCGAACTCCGCACCGCTGATGCCCTCCGGAAAGCCGGGAAAGTTGTCCAGCCGTTCGGTGACACCGGCCTGGCCGCCGACACCGCCGCGCTCGATGACCAAGGTGTCGAGGCCTTCGCGAGCGGCGTATAAGGCTGCGGTCAATCCGGCCGGACCGGAGCCGACGACGATCAGGTCGTAGAAGTGCCTCTTGGCGACGGTCTGCAGGCCGAGCTTGGCGGCCAGGTCAGCGTTGCTGG
>JAVEEH010000101.1 GCA_030840545.1 Frankiaceae bacterium
GCCGCTGACGCGCTCCCTGTTCTCTTCGAGCGACACACTTCCCGGCCGCAGCTAGCTGCCGGTGCGTTCGCGGTGACTGCACCCCGGCCAGCAGCAGGGCCGACGCTGGCCTTCCTCCAGCTCCTCCTGGGTCCGGCGAATGCGACGTTCTCGGGTCTTCTCCTGCTTGGCGTCCTCGACCCAGCAGATGAACTCGTTGCGGGCTAGGGGTGTGATGTCTTTCCAGGCACCGAGTGCCGTGGTGTTGGCGATCAGCGCGATGCGCAGGTCGGCAGGAAGCTTGTGCACCACCCCGCCGGGCACTCGCTGGCTGCTCATGTGTCTCACGCTAGCGGGCCGGTGGCGAGCCGCCCTGCCTGCGAATCCCACCCCCTCCTTGGAAGGAGTCTTGTGCAGGACGGCGAATAACCCCTCTGGACCAAGCAGATCAACCGGGGGGATCACCCAGTGAACGCACGCACCCTTGTCTATGCCGGCATCGCCGTGGCGGTGGCCGGCAGCGGTTTCGCCGCGACCGGCGCCCAGGCGGCGACACACCACCAGGCCAAGAAGAAGAAGCTGAAGCCCTGTACGACGTGGACGGACCCTGCGGGCGACGCTTACGTCGCCGGCAACCCGGGCAAGCAGCTCGCCGACCCGACGCTCGACATCACCGGCGTCACCTTCACGGTCGCGAAGGGCGTCTTCACCGCGAAGGTTGCTGACCCCAAGTACTCCAACACCGCCACCTACAGCGACGGCAACCAGTTCGACGTCGACTTCACCGTCGGGGGCAAGACGATCAACATCTTCGTCAACCGCGGCGTCGGCTGGACCGCACTGTCCAACGCTTTCGCCCAGCAGGGCTTCAAGGTCGGCGGCGCCTACACACAGGGCTCCAACAAGCTCGTCACCACGACCGCTGCATCCGGCGTCGTGACGTTGACAGTCACGCTCGCCGACCTGGCGACGGCCGCGGGCGTTCCGCTCACCAACGCGACGGCGTCCGCCATGAGTGCGACCTCGTGGGGCGACTACGAGGCCGAGTCCATCCGGGCCGACACGGCGACCGCCCCTGCCACCGCGAAGTTCGTCTTCGCCGACTGCAAGTAACCAAACGCTCGAGCACGAGGGCCCGCGCCGAACCGGCGCGGGCCCCTTTGCATGCGCGGCGGGGCTGGCGCCCAAGCCCGCTGCTGGCGTCGATTGATCCAGAATCAGCCGTTTGCCCGAATGCTCTTTGCCGGACGGAAGACAAGCCTTGCTGTTTCGGTTGACGCGTCTGTGCCCCGCTCCTAGCGTCGACGGCGGGGTTGACGGACACGACAGGGCTTTCACGAGGGGCGGTGGTGGCGATGAGTCTTGCCACCATTTCCGGCACCCGGGACACCATCGTCATCCGGCCCGCCACCAGAAGGACGTCGCCGCTGCGCGCGCCGCTCGCGGCGTTGTCACGTCGACGCGGACTGCGCGAGATGCTTCTCATTGCCGCGGTCTACAGCCTCTACGACGGCAGCCGCTTCTTCGTCGAGGGCCGGCAGAGCACGGCGCTCGCCCATGCCATGAGCGTTCTGCACGTCGAGCAGGTGCTCGACCTCAAGTGGGAGCAGGGACTCAACCGCGTCGTGTCGGCCCACGTGCTGCTCGCGGTGCCGGCCGACTACATGTACGCCACCTTGCACTACCTGGTGACGCCGCTCGTCCTCATCTGGATGTGGCGGCGCCATCGCGATGCCTACTCCCGGTCGCGCACCACGTTGATGGTCGCCACCGTGATCGGGCTGATCGGCTTCAGCCTCATGCCGGTGGCACCGCCGCGGATGCTGCCCGGTTTCATCGACACGATGGCGCAGTACTCCGGCGTCGGCTGGTGGGGCTCGGAGGCCAGCGCACCGCGCGGCGTCGGCAGCTTCACCAACCAGTTCGCCGCGATGCCGTCGCTGCACGTCGGCTGGGCGCTGTGGTGCGGCTGGCAGCTCGTCAGCCATGGCCGTCATGCCGTGACTCGGGTCGCGGGACTGCTCTATCCGACAGTCATCACGATCGTCGTGATCGCCACGGGTAACCACTACCTGCTCGATGCCGTCGCCGGAGCCGCGGTCGTCATGCTCGCGATGTTGGCCGTCGGCGTCACCAGCCGGTTGCTCCCGCGGCGCGCGACCGACCACACGGCGATGGAAGCCTCGTTACCCTGAGCAGGTGGCCGACGACGCCGAGCTGTTCACCATCGAACAGCTGGCTGCCCGCACCGGACTGACGGTCCGCAACATCCGCTCGCACATCACCCGCGGTCTGCTCTCGCCACCGCACCTGCGGGGCCGCACCGGTTACTACGGCCTCGAGCACGTGGCCCGGCTCCAGCTGGTGACCAGCCTGCAGCAGCAAGGCTTCAACCTGGCCGCGATCCGCAAGCTCGTCGCCGGCCGGTCGGCGTCCTCCGCCGAGGAGACCGTCGCCTTCTACCGGACCGCGTTGGGCCCGTGGCTCACCGAGAGCCCGGAGATCTGGGACGAGGCCGCGCTCGCCGGGCAGTTCGGGCTGCAGCCCGATCCGGCCCTGGTCGACCGGCTGTCCGCCCTCGGGGTGCTCGAGCGGCTCCCCGACGACCGCCTCCAGGTCCTGAACCCCGCGCTGATCCGGGTCGGTCGTCACCTCGCCACGCTCGGCTACGGCATCGACGACCTGCTCGGGGTGCTCCGGGTGCTGATGGAGCACAGCCGGGCGGTCGCCGACGCCTTCGTGCAGATGTTCATGGACGTGCAGTGGAAGGACTACGTCGAGGCCGGGCGGCCGCCGGAGCGGCTGCCGGGGCTGCAAGCCCTGATCGAGCAGCTCCAGCCACTCGCCTCGCAGGCCGTGGTCGCGGCGTTCCAGCAGGCCATGACCGATGCCAACAAGCAGGCGTTCGAACGTGCCACCGCCGAGCTGACCGGCTCCGCGCCGGATGAGCCACAATCGGAGCTCGGCTGACCGGCCGGAACGGCGCGAAGGGGTGGGACATGGCACGGATCGCGATCGTGACCGGCGGTGGCTCGGGCATCGGTGAGGCGCTCTGCCGCGCGCTCACCGCCCGCGGGGACACCGTGGTCGTCGCCGACATCGACGGCGCCGCGGCCGAACGGGTCGCCGGCGACTTGCGCGCCACGGCCGCGAAGGTCGACGTGCGCGACGCCGCGGCGGTGCAGGCTCTCGTCGACGACACCGTCGCCGCCCACGGCCGGCTCGACCTCATCTTCAACAACGCCGGCATCGGCGTTGGTGGCGACGTGCTCGACCTCACCGTCGCCCACTGGGACCGCATCATCGACATCAACCTGCGTGGCGTGATCCACGGCGTCCACGCCGCCTACCCGGTCATGGCCAAGCAGCGCAGCGGCCACATCATCAACACCGCGTCGGTCGCCGGGCTCGTCGCCCCGCCCTACCTGGCGCCGTACGTCGCGGTGAAGCACGCGGTCGTCGGGCTCTCGCTCGCGTTGCGCGGCGAGGCGGCCGCCCACAAGGTCGGCGTCACGGTGGTGTGCCCGGGCTGGACCGATACGCCGATCCTCGACTCCACCGGGCCGGACGACCTGCCGAAGCCGCCCGGGCTCGACGGCGGCGTCCGCGAGGTCGCGGAGAAGATGGGCAAGCTCTATGCGCCGCAGGCGCTCGCGCAGGACATCCTGCGTGGTGTCGACCGCAACAAGGCGATGGTCGTCGCGCCGCGCAACGCCCGGTTCATGTGGCGGCTGGCGCGGCTGTCGCCGACCGGTCTCGCCGCCGTCACGGGCATCATGGCCCGCCGCGAGCACAGGAAGCAGCTCGCGAAGTAGCGCAGAATGAAGGGGTGAGCGCGCGCTACAACGGACTCGGGGTCAGCCCGGGCACCGCCGTCGGCCCCGTCGCCCGCGTGCACGGCCCGACGCTGCCGGCTCGCGACGACGTGCCCGTCGACGTCGACACCGAGTCGGCGCGGGCCGCGGAGTCGCTCGACGCCGTGGCGGACGAGCTCGAGGCGCTCGCCGACCGGGCCGGCGCGTCCGGTGCCGTGCTGGTCCGGCAGGCACGGATGACCCGCGACCCGTCGCTGGTGGCGCTGGTGACGCAGTACGTGCGGACGGGGCGCGCGGCACCGCGCGCGGCCTGGGAAGGCTTCGGTGCCTACCGCGACATGCGGGAGTCCGACCCGCTGCGCGGTGCGCCGGACGCAGCCGAGCTCGACGACGTCCGCGACCGGGTCGTCGCACGGTTGCTGGGGGAGCCGCCGCCGGGCATCCCGGATCCCGGCGCGCCTTATGTCTTGGTGGCCCGTGACCTGTCGCCGGCGTTGACCGCGTCGCTCGATGCCTCCCGGGTGCTGGCGCTCGTCACCGAGCGAGGTGGCCCGACCAGCCACACCGCCGTGCTCGCGAAGGCGCTGGGGATCCCGGCGGTCGTGGGCTGCCCCGGGGTCGCGTCGTTGGCGACGGGTCAGACCGTCGCGGTGGACGGCTCGGCGGGTGTGGTCACGGCCGACCCCGATCGCGAGCTGGTCGGTGCGATGACGCGGCGGCCGGCGTCGCCCGACCGGGAGGCGACCGGCCCGGGTCGCACCCAGGACGGCCGCCCGGTGCCGTTGCTCGCCGCGGTCGGCGGCAAGGGCGAGGTCGAGGATGCGCTCGCTGCCGGCGCGGAAGGCGTCGGCGTGTTCCGCACCGAGTTCTGCTTCCTGGAGCGGACCGAACCTCCGACCGTCGCCGAGCAGGCCGCCGCCTACCGCGAGGTCTTCGACGCGTTCGCGGGCCGGCCGGTCACCGTGCGCACGCTCGATGTCGGTGCCGACAAGCCGGTGTCGTTCGTCCGGTTGGGTGAGCAGGCCAACCCGGCGCTGGGCGTGCGCGGGCTGCGGGTCGCGCGGCGCCATCCGCAGCTGCTCGCCGACCAGCTCGCCGCGATCGCCCGCGCGACCCGGGAGAGCAACGCGGACGTGCGTGTCATGGCCCCGATGGTCGCGACGACGGCGGAGGCTGCGTGGTTCGCGACCCGGGCGCACGAGGCGGGCGTGCAGACGACGGGTGTGATGGTCGAGGTGCCCGCGGCGGCATTGCGCGCAGCCGACCTGCTGCAGGTCGTCGACTTCGTCTCGATCGGGTGCAACGACCTGCAGCAGTACACGTTCGCGACTGACCGTGAGGACGGCGAGCTGGCCGACCTGCTCGACCCATGGCAGCCGGCGTTCCTCGACCTCGTCGCCACCGTGCTCCGCGCCGGCGCGGTTGCCGGTCGAGCGGTGACCGTGTGCGGTGAGGCGGCGAGCGACCCGCTGCTCGCCGCGGTGCTGGTCGGCCTCGGTGCGGCCGGGCTGTCGATGTCGCCGCGGTCGATCCCCGTCGTACGTGCGGGGTTGGCCCGGGTCACGTCGCAGCAGTGCGCGGAGGCGGCGGCAGCCGCGGTCTTCGCGGAGGGTCCCGAAGAGGGCCGGGCCCGGGTCGCCGACCTGCTCTCCGCCTGACGTCGCGTTACTCCGCAACGCCCGTTGCGAACGGGTAGGTTGTGATCATGGTGTCGACCACGTCGGAGCAGGGCCTGGTCGCGGCGGACAACTGCACGCATGCCGTGTCCCGCAGCCTCCGCGGGGTCAACGCCCTGTGCGGCTTGGGCGCGATCACGACGATCACCCCGGGTCGCTACGACACCGAGGACCCGCTTGCGTGCGTCGAGTGCAGCCGGGCGCTCGAGCCGGACCCGTCGGAGCAGTAGCGCCGGTCAGTAGTAGTACGGCTGGCCGGACCAGTCCGGGGCGCGCTTCTCGAGGAACGCGTCGCGACCCTCGGCCGCCTCGTCGGTCATGTAGGCCAGCCGAGTCGTCTCGCCGGCGAACAGCTGCTGCCCGACCAGTCCGTCATCCACGAGGTTGAACGCGAACTTCAGCATGCGCACCGCCGTCGGGCTCATGCCGACGATCTCGCGCGCCCAGTCGAGC
>JAVEEH010000193.1 GCA_030840545.1 Frankiaceae bacterium
CTCACCCCGGCGTACCCACCAGACGCCCGGCCGGGTCGGCCACGAGATGCCGTAGTGGACGTGCGTCGGCGTGTACTTGGCGTCGCCGGAGTTGTCGATGAGGCCGAGCAGCTGCCCCGCCACGACCCGTACGCCGGGCCGGATGCCACGAGCGATCCGCAGGAGGTGCGAGCCGTAGTAGCGCACGCCGTCGTCACCGACGATCGAGATCGACCGGCCGCCGCGCGTGCTGCCGGCGTTCACACTCGGGTCCCAGCGATCGGTGAAGGACACCTCGTCGACCCGGCCGCTCGTCGTCGCGACGAAGTGACAGCCGCGCTGGGTGAAGATGTCCGACGCCGGATAGTCGTGGTGGCTGGCTGACGGTGATGCCGAGCAGCCCTGCACCGGGAACACATAGTGCTCCGGCCCGGGCGGGCTGGGCGCCGGGCTCGGGGGCGGCACGTTCCGCGTCCGGCTCGGCGACGGGGCCGGCGGCGGCGCGGCGGCGGAGGTGAGCGAGGGACTGCCTGGCTCCAGCGGGGCAGACCCGCGATGATCTTGGCCGGCAGCGCACGAGGCCAGCCCGACGCAAACCGTGAGCCCCACCGCTGTCCAGACCTTGCGCACAACGCCGACCCTAGGCGCCCGCGAGCCGTAGACTCCCGCTGAGGCGCCTTCCCCCGCCGTACGTCGAACTCCTGACCTCGGCGAGGAGGTGAAGCGTGGCCGGTCGCATCCGTGAGGACGTCATCATCGCGATCCGCGAGCGCCTCCCGGTCGAGCAGGTCATCGGCGACTACGTCGCACTCAAGCCGGCCGGCAGCGGTCGCTTCAAAGGCCTCTGCCCCTTCCACGACGAGAAGACGCCGTCGTTCAACGTCAACACCGCCAATGGCTACTACAAGTGCTTCGGCTGTGGCGTCGGCGGCGATCTCATCACTTTCGTGCAAGAGCAGGAGCACCTGACCTTCGTCGAGGCGGTCGAGGTGCTCGCCCGCAAGGCCGGCGTCGAGGTGACCTACGAGCAGGGTGGCGCTGCTCCGCGCCAGCAGTCCAGCGAGCGGCAGCGGTTGGTCGAAGCCAACGCCGCCGCAGCGCAGTTCTTCGTCGAGCAGCTGGCGACACCGGAAGCCGAGATCGGCCGGCGCTTCCTGCTCGACCGCGGGTTCGACGACTCCGCCTGGGCCACCTTTGGTGTTGGCTACGCTCCCAACGGCTGGGACCACCTGATCACGCATCTGCGCGGTCGCGGCTTCAGCAACGAGACGCTGCTCGCCGGCGGTCTCGCCTCGCAAGGCCAACGCGGGCCGATCGATCGCTTCCGCGGTCGGCTGCTCTGGCCGATCCGCGACCCGAAGGGTGACGTCGTCGGTTTCGGTGCGCGCCGGCTGCGCGAGGACGACCAGGGCCCCAAATACCTCAACACGCCCGAGACCGCGCTCTACAAGAAAAGCCAGGTGCTTTACGGGCTCGACCTCGCCAAGAACGACATCACCAAGCGATACAAGGCCGTCGTCGTAGAGGGCTACACCGACGTCATGGCCTGCCACCTCGCCGGCGAGACGACGGCGGTCGCAACGTGCGGCACGGCGTTCGGCGTCGAGCACGTGCAGCTGCTGCGCCGCTATCTCATGGACCAGGACGAGTTCCGCGGCCGCGTCATCTTCACCTTCGACGGCGACGAGGCCGGCCGCAAGGCGGCGCTGAAGGCCTTCGCCGACGACCAGAAGTTCGTCGCGCAGACGTTCGTCGCCGCCGAGCCGGACGGCCTCGACCCGTGCGAGCTGCGCACCCAGCGCGGCGACCTCGCCGTGCGCGACCTCATCGCACGGCACATCCCGCTGGCCGAGTTCGCGATCCGTTCGGCGCTCGACCGCTTCGACCTCGAGCTGCCCGAGGGACGGGTTCAGGCGCTCGCCGAGGCCGCCCCCGTCGTCGCGCGATTGAAGGACTGGGCGCTGCGCGAGGAGTACGCACGCCGGCTGTCCGGCTGGCTCGGCATGGATGAGAACTCAGTGCTGGCACGCGTGCGCGGCCACGAGTCGGGACACTCCGACGGTCGACCGGACCATCGCTCCGCTCGCCGCGCACCGCAGCAGGCACCGCGTCCCGACCCGCGTGACCCTCGCCTCGTCATCGAGCGTGAGGTGCTCAAGCTCGCGGTCCAGCGTCCGGTGCTGGCCGGGCCGATCTTCGACGAGATCGAGGTCGAGTGCTTCACCTCACCGGCCTACGCCGCCGTCCGTGCGGCCATCACCGCCGCCGGTGGGACGGCGACGGCGGCCGCCGGCGCGGCGTGGGTGGAGCGGGTCCAGACCGGGGCCGAGACCGACTCCGTGCGCGGGCTGGTGACCGAGCTGGCGGTCGAGCCGATGCAGACAGCTGACGAGGACGACCCGCGTTACGCCGGGTCGCTGTTGGCACGGCTGCAGGAGATGGCGTTGACCCGGCGGATCAGTGACCTCAAGTCACGCGTGCAGCGGGTCAACCCGGTCGAGCGGCCGGAGGAGTACAACCGACTCTTCGGCGAGCTCATCGTCCTCGAGCGCGACAAGATCGGCCTGCGCGAGCGGGCGATGGGCACCCTCTGACCCACCCCAAAGCGGTCCTGCTGGGGCACACTGGTCGGGTGACGCCAACTGCGCTGCCACGAGAGGCGCAGGTCGACGAGGTCAAGGACCTCATCGCGAAGGGCAAAGAGGCCGGCTTCCTGTCGTCGGAGGACATCGGTTCCGCGCTCGCGGCTGCCGAGCTTCCGCCGGACTCGATGGACGCCGTGCTGCGCCTCATCACCGACGAGGGCATCGAGATCGTCGAGACCCCTGACGAGGACCTCGACGAGGAGCCTCGGGCAAAGACTCTCGCCGACGAGCAGGACGCGCTGCGGTCACCGACCAACGACCCGGTGCGGATGTATCTCAAGGAGATCGGCCGAGTCCCGCTGCTCACGGCCGAGGAAGAGGTCGACCTCGCGAAGCGCGTCGAAGCGGGTCTGTTCGCGTCGGAGAAGATCGCGATGCAGCGAACGCTCGCCGCGGGTCTGCGTCGCGACCTGGAGCTGATCGAGCGCGACGGGCAGTTGGCCAAGAAGCGGTTGATCGAAGCCAACCTGCGGCTGGTCGTCTCGATCGCCAA
>JAVEEH010000231.1 GCA_030840545.1 Frankiaceae bacterium
GGGCCACCGGGTCCGCCGCCGGGACGGCCACCGAAGCCACCGCCGGGACCACCGGGCCGACCACCTGGGCCGGCCGGCCGGCCGGCGCCGCCACCGGGACCGCCGGGCCGCGCGGGCATCTGACCGGGACCGGGACGCAGCCCGCCGGGGCGAGGAGGCATCTGGCCTGGGCCGGGACGGCCGGGCGTGACCCCGGGTCGCGGCGGCATGCCCGGACGCGGCGGCATGGCCGCCGGCGGCCGGTCACGGGTGGTGAAGGGGTTGTTGCCGGGTCGGGGCACGCCGGGGGTTGCCGGTCGCGGGGCCAGCGACGGCGCGGCCTCTGCGGCCGGCGCCTCGGGCTCGGCCAGCCGGGGCGGCTCACTGGGCAGCAGCGTGGGCGCGGGCAGCTCGTCGGCCGGTGCAGGCACGACGGCAACAGAGACGGCGTCCCCAACCGCCTTCTTGGCGGCCTTCTTCGGCGCAGCCGCCTCGGAGCCGTCTGAGCCGGCGGGCGGGGTCGCCACCTTGGGGAAGGCGGCGTAGACCTTCGCGACGACCGGTGCTTCCACGGTCGAGGACGGGGTCTTGACGTATTCGCCGTTGCTGTTCAACCACTCGATGAGCTCTTTCGAGCTCTTGCCAACCTCTTTGGCGAGCGCGGATACCCGGGCCTTGGCCACTTTTCTCCTTCGGTGGCCCGCGGTCGGTAACCGCAAGCCGTTGTCAGTGCACGGCGGTGCTCATCGGTGCTGGCTCATCGAGCGCTCATCGTCGTCGTCCGCCCCTTCGGCGATCGTTTGGCTAGCTATCGACTCGCTGCGCCACATACACCCCGACGGCGGTGGCGTCCGGCGGCCGGTCGAGCCGTAAGGCCCGGCCGAACGCCCGGCGCCGCTCCGCCGAGGCGAGGCAGTCGAGCTCGGGGTGCAGGTGTGCTCCCCGGCCCGGCATCTGGCCTCGCGGGTCGGGGACCAGCCGTGCGGCTGATCCGTCGACCGCGGCTGATTGCTCAGCCACCACGATGCGCAGCAGGTCGGACTTCGCGGCACGGGACCGGCACCCCACACAGGTGCGCACCGGCTCCGCGCGCTTCGTCACCGCGAGAGTCTAGCCCGGCCGCCAGGCGTAAGCGAGCGCTCAGCCGGCCAGCGCTCCCTCGCCCGGCTCGGTCGGCACGGCGGTGTCCGGACGGATGTCGATGCGCCAGCCGGTCAGGCGCGCGGCGAGGCGGGCGTTCTGCCCCTCCCGCCCGATGGCCAGGGAGAGCTGGAAGTCCGGTACGACGACCCGGGCGGCCTTGGCCGCCTCGTCGACGACCGTCACCGAGCTCACCTGGGCCGGTGACAGCGCGTTGCCGACGAAGGTCGCCGGGTCGGGGTCCCAGTCGATGATGTCGATCTTCTCCCCGTGCAGCTCCGTCACCACCGCCCGCACCCGCGCCCCGAGCGGCCCGATGCAGGCCCCGCGGGCACGCACGGCGGGCAGCGTGGAGCGCACCGCGATCTTCGTACGATGGCCGGCCTCGCGGGCGATCGCGCAGATCTCGACCACCCCGTCGGCGATCTCCGGGACCTCCATCGCGAACAGCTTGCGGACGAGGTTGGGATGGGTCCGGGAGAGCGTGACCTGGGCGCCGCGCAGCCCCTTGTGCACCTGCAGGACATAGCAGCGCAGCCGCTCACCGTGCACGTAGTTCTCACCGGGCACCTGCTCGGGCGGCGGCAGCACCGCCTCGACGTCACCGAGGTCGACGAAGACCGGGCCGTCCGGACGCATGCCGGCGTGGGCCTGGATGACGCCACTGACGACGTCGCCTTCCTTACCGGCCCACTCCCCGTAGGTCGTCTCCTGTTGCGCGTCACGGAGCCGGCTCATGATCACCTGCTTCGCGGTCATCGCGGCGATGCGGCCGAAGTCGCTCGGGGTGTCCTCCCACTCCCGCACGACCTCGCCGTTCTCGTCCTGCTCCTGCGCCCAGACGCGGACCTCGCCGGACTTGCGGTCGAGCTCGACCCGGGCGTGCGCGGCCGCGCCGCCGGTGTGGGTGTAGGCGGCGAGCAGCGCGCTCTCGATCGCCTCGACGACGGTGTCGAACGAGACGTCCTTCTCCCGGACCAGGCCACGGAGCGCGGTCACGTCGATGTGCACTCAGACCGCCTCCCCGCGGCTGAACTCGACCTGCACCTTGCCGGCCGCGAGTGCGTCGTAGCCGAGCCGGCGCTCGCTGCCCTCGACATCGAACGTGACGTCGTCGTCACCCGCTGCGACCACCCGGCCGGTGAGGCTGCCGCCCTCGGCCAGCGGCACCTGGACGAGGCGGCCGATCGCGCGCCGCCAGTGTCGCCGCTCGGTGAGCGGGCGGTCGACGCCGGGCGAGCTGACCTCGAGCACGTAGGGGGTGTCTCCCGCGACGGCGTCGGCGTCGAGGGCAGCCGAGATGGTGCGGGAGATCTCCGCAACCGCGTCGAGGTCGACCCCACCGTCGCGGTCGACGACCACGCGGACAACGCTGCGGCGGCCGGCGGCGGTGATCGACACGTCCTCGAGGTCATAGCCGGCCGCGGCCACGACCGGCTCGAGCGCGTCCCGGACCCGGTGCCGGGAGACAGCTGCCATTGCTGCCACCTCCCGATGTTCTCTTGTGTCACGCCGTGCCCGTCCCAGCCTAATGACTTGTCAGACCCACAGCACGCTATGGCGGGCTCAGCGTCGGACAACTCGGTGCGAGACTGCTGCAGATGCGCCCGCACCCGGCCTCGGTCACCCGCCGGACTCTGCTGACAGGGGTCGCCGCGGCCGCGCTGGCTGCCTGCCGGCCCCGCCATCGGTTGGCGGCCCCACTCCCGGACCCGGACACCGCCGCGCTCACCGCGGCAGCCGAGAGCGAGCGGGTGCTGATCAGCGCCTACGACGCGCTGACCGTCACCGCAGCCCCCGGCGCGGACACCGCGGCAACCGCGATGGCGCTGGCCGGGCACCGCGCCCACCTGATCGCGCTGGAGGCGCTGCTGGCGACACCCACGTCGAGCCCGACCGGCCCTCCGCCGCTGGCTGCGCCGGACCAGCTCACGGCCGCCGTCAGGGCAAGCGTGGCAAAGCTCCAGAAGGCCGCGATGTCCGCCGCCGACGGGCGGAGCGCCGCGCTGCTGGCGAGCATCGCGGCCTGGCACGCGGCGTCAACGGCGGCGACCCGCCTGCGGATCGGCCCATGACGACGGTCGCGGCGCTGCAGGCCGCGCTCGGCGTGGAGCACGAGGTGATCTACGGGTACGGCGTCGTCGGTGCCCACCTGTCCGGCCGCCTCCGCGCCCGGTGCCTGCGCCGCCTGGACGAGCATTCGGCCCGGCGCGACCAGCTGGCCCTGCTCGTGCGCAGAGCGGGAGCCATCCCGGTCGCTGCCCGGCCTGCGTATGCCTTGCCCTACCCGGTCGCAGACGTGACCTCGGCGGCCCGGCTCGCCGCCCGGCTCGAGGACGCTGTGGCCGGCGCGGCCTGGGACCTGGTCACGGCAAGCGGTCCGGCAACAGCGCCCCGGCGGCTCGGTGTCAGCACCCTCGAAGCGGCTGCGACAGCGGCCGGCGGATGGCGTGTGCTGGTCCCCGGGACCACCGATCCCGCACTGCCGGGTCAGCCGGGCTGAGTCCAGCGGTCGACGACAGCGACCAGCTCGCCCAGGTCATCGATCACCGCGTCGGGCTCGACGTCGTACGACGGCACCGCGTCGGTGCGCATCCAGACCGCGCGCATGCCGACAGCCTGGGCTCCCCAGATGTCGTCATGCGGCCGGTCGCCGACGAAGACGGCGTGCTCCGGCGCGACCCCGACCGCGTCCAGCAGCGCGGCGAATGCGGCGGGGTGCGGCTTCACGTGCTCGAGGTCGCTCGTGTAGATCCGGGCGTCGAGCAGGTCGAGCAGCCCGTCGCGCGCGAGCCACTCCTCGTGCCGCCCCCGCGGCCAGTGGGTGTTGGACAGCAGGCCGGTGCGCAGGCCCCGCTGGCGAAGGCTACGCATGACATCCACGGCACCGGGTCGGGCGAAGGAGGTCGGGGCCCAGCCGTCGAGGTAGGCAGCGACGGCACGTTCGTGCAACGCAGCCTCGACCGGCAGGCCGACCGCCGCACTTGCGGCGTGCAGCACTTCGCCGGTGGTCGCGCTGCGCATCGTCGTCGCGGTCCGCGCCCAGACCTCGCGCTCGGCGTCGAGGAGCGCCGCCGCGACGTCGTCCTCGCGGTCGGGGGCGAGCACGTGCGCGGCGGCCCGCCACGCATCGAGGAGATCGACGGAGTGGAACGCCGTCAGGGTGCCACCCCAGTCGAACAGCACCGCCTCGATCGGTGCGACCGTCAAGACAGCTCGGCGACGACCGCGTCGAGCGCGACGTTGCGTCGCTCGCCACTGCGCCGGTCCTTCACCTCGACCTCACCCTGCGCGAGTGCCTTGCCGACGACAACGATCGTTGGCATGCCGAGCAGGTCGGCGTCAGCGAACTTCTCCCCCGCCGACGCGTTGCGGTCGTCGAGCAGCACCCGCCGCCCGGCCGCATCCAGCTCAGCAGCGAGTGCCTCCGCGGCCGTGAGCTGCTCGTCGCCTTTGCCGACCGGCACGACGTGGACGTCGTACGGCGCCACGGACGACGGCCAGACCAGCCCCCGATCGTCGTGCGTCTGCTCGGCGATAGCAGCAACGGCCCGGGAGACTCCGATGCCGTAGGAGCCCATCGTGATGCGGATGGCCTCGCCGTCAGGACCCTGCGCGTCGAGCCCGAAGGTGTCGGCGTACTTGCGGCCCAGCTGGAAGATGTGGCCGATCTCGATCCCGCGCGCGATCATCAGCTCGCCGCCGCAACGCGCGCAGCGGTCGCCGTCCCGGATCTCCACCGCTCCGATCTCACCGACGGGTTCGAAGTCACGACCCCGCACGACGAAAGCCGCGTGCTTGTCCTCGGTGTTGGCACCGGTCACCCATGCACTGCCCGGCACCACGAGCGGGTCGACGAGGTAACGCACACCGATCTCGGCGAGGAGCTGCGGACCGATGTAGCCGCGCACCAGCCGGGGCTCCTTCGCGAGGTCGTCGCCATCGGCCTGCGCGACCTCGACCGGCTCGAGCTGGCCGGCGATGCGCTTGAGGTCGACCTCGCGGTCACCGGGTACGCCGATGACGAGCAGCTCCCAGTCGGTCGCGCCAGGTCGCCGCGTCTTGAGCACGACGTTCTTCAAGGTGTCGCCGCCGGTGAAAGTCCCGCCCCCGGACCTGGCGAGCGAGCCCATCGTGTTGAGCTTGGCGACGAGAGTCTCGATCGTTGGCGTTCCGGGGGTGTCGAGCACCTGCAGCGCGGGATGCGACGAGGGGTCCTGCTTGGCCGGGACGGCGATCTCGACGGCTTCGGTGTTGGCGGTGTAGTCGCACGAGGTGCACTGCACGAACGTGTCCTCGCCGTTGGCGGCCGGGGCGAGGAACTCCTCGCTCGCGGATCCGCCCATCGCGCCCGAGACGGCGAACGCGATGCGGTAGTCGAGCCCGAGCCGGTCGAAGGTCCGCTGGTAGGCGCCGCGATGGGCGTCGTACGACGCTTGCAGCCCGGCGTCGTCGAGGTCGAAGGAGTAGGAGTCCTTCATGACGAACTCGCGCCCCCGCAGGAGGCCGGCGCGCGGGCGCGCCTCGTCGCGATACTTGGTCTGGATCTGGAAGAGCGTGGTCGGGAAGTCGCGGTAGGACGACAGCTCACTTTTCACGAGCATGGTGAAGAGCTCCTCGTGTGTCGGCCCGAGGAGGTAGTCCGATCCCTTGCGGTCGTGCAGCCGAAACAGCGTGTCGCCGTACTCGGTCCACCGGCCACTCGCCTCGTAGATCTCGCGCGGGAGAAGGGCGGGGAACAGCACCTCCTGCGCGCCGATGCGCTCCATCTCTTCGCGGACGATCTGAGCGACGATGTCGAGGATTCGCTTGCCGAGCGGCAACCAGGTGTAGATGCCGGGCGCCGTACGCCGGATGTAGCCGGCGCGAACGAGCAGCCGGTGCGACGGCACCTCGGCGTCTGCCGGGTCGTCGCGCAACGTGCGAAGAAACAGCTGCGACATCCTCGTGATCACGACGACAGGCTATCGGCGCCGCCGGGCGACCTCGACCGAGTTAGGGCCGCGGGGCCGCGCCAGCCGCGTCCGGGCCGTCCCGGTAGAGCAGGCACGCGACGTCCTGCTTCCCGACTTCATAGAGCGGCGGGTCGACGCAGTCCGCGCGGAACTCGACGCGCACCCCGTCGGGCTGCGGGCTGATGTCGCGCACGCCGGACCACAACGGTTCTTTCGGGTCCTCCAGACGGATGCGTTCAAGCAGCGCGGCAACCTCGGCGACCGGATGTCCGCCGCCGGCCGGCACCGTCGCCGCGAGAGCCGGCTCGTCGAGAGCCGTGATGTCACCGATCACTCGTCGCTCCCGGTCGAACTCGTCGTCAGGATGCGCCACCCAGTGCCGCTCCAGCAGGTCGCGCAGGTCGCGGCTTTCCCAGCCACAGATGTCGAACGCCACCGGACAGCGCGGGTGGAACGAGCAGCCGAGTGGGGGCTGGGCCGCGTCCGGGATCTCTCCCCGCGGCAGATCGCGCGGGACGCTCTTGGTCGGGTCCGGCTCGGGAATCGCCCGTAGCAACGACTTCGTGTAGGGATGCTTGGGGTCGGCGTAGATCTCGGCCGCCGGTCCGTACTCGACGATGCGGCCGAGATACATGATGGCGATGGTGTCGCAGAAGAACTTCGCCGTCGCGAGGTCGTGCGTCACATAGACGTAGGTCAGCCCGAGGTCGTTCTTGAGGTCGAGCATCAGCTCCAGGATCTTGGCTCGCACACTCATGTCGAGCATCGAGACAGGTTCGTCGGCGACCAGCAGCTCCGGTCCGAGGATGATCGCGCGGGCGATGACGGCCCGCTGCTTCTGCCCACCGGACAGGTCAGCCGGATACTTGTGCAGGTACCGCTCGACGGGTGAGAGCCCGACGCGTTCGAGCGCGGCGCACACCGCCGCTGTGATCGTCTCCTCGTCGTCACTGATCCCGTGGATTCGCAGCGGATGTCCGATGGCCGCAAGCAGGTCCATCGCCGGGTTGAGCGACGCGTTCGGGTCCTGGAACACCATCTGCATCTGCCGGCGCAGCGGCCGCAGGGCCGACTCCCGCAGGTCGGTGATGTCGACGCCGCCCATGCGGACGCGACCTCCGGTGATCGGCACCGACCGCAGGATCGCCCGGCCGAGCGTTGTCTTGCCGCTGCCGGACTCGCCGACAACTCCCAGCACCTCGCCCTTGGCCAACGAGAAGCTCACACCGTCGACAGCCTTGACCGAGCCCACACTGCGGCCGGTGAAGCGCTGCAGGACGCCGCCACGCAACGCGAAGTGGACCTGAAGGTCCTCGACGCTCAGGAGCGGGTCAGGCTTCGTCTGCGACACCGATCGCCTCCCGTTCGAGGGGTGCAGTGCCGCCGGGCGGGATGAGGTCGTCCGGGCCGTGCAGCCAGCAGGCCACCCGCTGGTTGAGCTCTGTCGTCACGATCGGCGGGTGGCGGCGGGGGCAGATCGTCATGGCATCGGGGCAGCGCGGGTGGAACCGGCAGCCTGTCGGCGGCTGGATCAGGTCCGGCGGTGCGCCGGCGATGTAGTGCAGCTCGGTGGTCGACAGGCTGATCGTCGTGGCGAGCAGCTCGCGGGTGTAGGGATGCGCGGGATGGGCGAAGACCGCGCGCGCGTCGCCCTGCTCGGCGATCCTTCCGGCGTACATCACCGCGACCCGTTCGCACGCCTCC
>JAVEEH010000272.1 GCA_030840545.1 Frankiaceae bacterium
GGCCATCAGTGCGAAGGTGACGGTGTTGAAGTAGTGCTGCTTCGGTGATGGCACGTTGTAGCCGTTGGGGAGCTGGCGCAGCACGTCCGCCCACTGCGGCGTTGACAGCAGACCGTCGAAGTTGACGTTGAGCAGCATGAGCAGCACGAACGCCACCCGGCTGGCGCGCCTGGCGAAGCCGTGCTCGAGTCCGCCGGCGAAGCCTCTCCGTCCCGGCGCGCCGAATCGGAAGTAGCCCAACCGACCCCAGGTGTCGAACAGCACGGTGAACATCTCGCCCCGCCGCAACCACTCCTGACCGAAGAACAGCCCGCCGAGCGCGGCGACGCCGGCGTAACTCGCGAGGATCGTTGCAGCGACGTGCGGGATCGTCGTTGTCAGGTTGAAGACGAGCTCACCGCAGGCTGCAGCGAAGAACAGCACGACCGCGGGCCACCACCCCAGCCAGCTCGGCCAGGCGACCGGCTCCGGGCTGCCCAGGACCGCCTGGCGCAGCCGCGACGAGTCACACAGCTTGGTCAGAAACGCATAGGGGTTGACCGCCTGGGTCCAATCTCCGATCAGCGCCACGGTCAATGGCACGGCGATCCACACGATCAGCCAGAACCACGTCGTGATGATGTTCTCGGCGACCTCCTGGCTGCCGACGAATCCGCCCCAGCACAGGAAGGCCAGCCAGAGGAGCGCCAGCGTCCCCCACACCGGATGAAGGCTGCGCACGAAGGCGCCGTCGGCTGTGTCGTCTTCGACTGCTTCTGCCTTCGCGCCGCCGCGCGGCAGCACGATGAGGAACGACACGATGACGACGAGCGCCCCGCCGATGATGAAGAGATAGAGCGGGATGGGCAGGTCGTAGCGCTTGCCGAACGCGTGCGCCAACACCGTCATGCGGTTCCTCCGTAACAAGGGTCAGACGGCACGGTCATCAAACGGCATAGTTGCGCAGCACCTCGAGGGCAACCTGCGCGTGCGGACCCGACGTGACGAGGCGGCTGTCGGCCGGTGCCAGCCGACGGGCGCCAACCCGGCAGAAGTCGCCGGCCGGACCGGTAATGGTGGAGTCCGCGTCGGGCGGACCGTAGCGCCACGTCTCGCCGCCAGGCGCGATGAGCTCGCAGTAGACCTCGTGCACCTCGAGCCCTTCAACGGTGAACGCGTAGGGCAGCGTGCGATGCCCGAGCCACGCGACGTGACGGATCCTGTCGGTGTCGTCGTAGGCAATCGCGAGCGGCCCCGCGATGTCGAGTGCATGCGCCCAGTGTTCGGCCAGCCGAGTGGTCGCGAGCACAGTCGGCTTGAGGGGCGCGGAGGCCCACGGCACCCGGCGCTCGGGCTCGGCACCGCGCAACGCAGCGAGCGCGGCCCGGCGCGCCGTCCGCCACCGTTCGAAGACGAGATCGGCAGGGGCTGCTTCGGCTCGCACGGCCTGGTCGACCGCGTCGTCGAGCGCCATCGGGCCGCGCTCCCAGAGGTCGGCTCGGTCGGCGTTGGCGATGCTGGCGGCCACGGCCTCCTCGGTCTGGCCGAGATGCACCATGACGTCGCGGACCGTCCAGCCGGGCGCGGCTGACGGCGCGGCCCAGCTGGACTGGTCGAGGCCGGCCAGCAGGAGCTCGAGCCGGTCCTGCTCGGCAGCCAGGTCGTCGAAGATGGTCACGAGGAGGCTGCTTCCGCGCCGACAGACTGCTCGATCTCGGCCATGTCCACGACGCGCTCGGCAGCGTCGCGAAGGCGGTCGCTCAGCGCCTTGGCGCCGGGGGAGAGGATCGTCAGGGCGCCGCGTTCGGCCAGGTCGGCGAAGATGCCGTCGTTGCTCACTACGACGAACTGCAGGGTGCGTCCCTCGGCGGCCATGGCCGCGTCCCGCAGTGCCCAGTCGGCCTCGTCACCGGCGTTGCCGACAGCCAGCGCCCCGTCGGCGAACTCGGCGAGATGTGGCCGTGCCCGCCGGACCGACCCGACCTGTCCCGCGAACGCCGCGTAGTCGGCGTCGCGGGCAAGAGCGACCGTCGCCTCGATGCGCGCGCGCAACCGCACCGGCTCGGCGCGCAGGTTGTCGAGGTCGACGAGGAGCACCTTGGTCTCGACGTCGGGGTGCCACAGCGGATGGTCGCGCAGCCAGCCGAGCAAGGCGTCGACATACGGCGTCTGGGTGGCGGCAGGGATGTCGGCGGGATCGAACCACTCGATGTCGTCCCACTCGTTGATCTCGCTGCCCAGGCCCACAACCGACGATGATCCCAGGTGGCTAATGTGACCCGGTGGCCGATCACCCGGAGCACGACCAGCTGGTGCGGCTCGACGTCACGGCGGGCGTCGCCACGATCACCCTCGACTCGCCGCACAACCGCAACGCGCTGTCGGCCCAGCTGCGTCGTGAGCTCGGCGAGCACCTCGACGCGGCGCTCGCAGCCGACGCTGTGCGGGTGATCGTGCTGAGCCACACGGGGTCCGTGTTCTGTTCCGGCATGGATCTGAAGGAGGCAAGCAGCGGCGCCGTCGCCGGGCAGGAGTTCCCGCGCATCCTCGAGTCGATCTGGACGTCGGCCAAGCCGGTCGTGGCCCGGCTGGCCGGACCGGCACGTGCGGGCGGTCTCGGCCTGGTCGCCGCCTGCGACCTCGCCGTCGCGGCGGACACCGTCACGTTCGCGTTGACGGAGGTGCGGATCGGCGTCGTACCTGCGGTGATCTCCGTGACCGTCCTCCCAAGGATGCTTCCGCGAGCCGCCAACGAGCTCTTCCTCACCGGCGAGACGTTCGATGCAAACCGCGCCGTCGCGATCGGGCTGATCAACAGTGCGGTGCCTGCCGACCAGCTCGACGGCGAGGTACGCCGCTACACCGGCATGTTGGCTCTCGGAGCGCCCGGCGCGCTTGCGGCGACCAAGGCCATGCTGCGGGCGTCGCGACCCGCCGCGATGGCCGAGGACCTCGCGGAGATGCTCGAGCTCTCGGCGCGGCACTTCGGCTCGGACGAGGGCCGTGAGGGCATGGCTGCGTTCTTCGAGAAGCGACCGCCGCGGTGGGTGCCGAGCGCGGACTGAACCCGCGAAGCCCCGTAACCGTGCAGAGGCCGTGAACCACATCACTGCCCGGCGTCGGGGTCCGGCAGCATTGTCCGTGCTGACGACCGTTGCGGCCTTTGGTCTGCTCACTGTGGCCGCCGGCCCCGGGACCTCGATGGCCGCTCCGTCCGCCCCGTCCGGGACCACGATCTCGACGAAGACGACCTCCCTGGGGCTCATCGCTGTCGGTGCGAGCCATCGCAGCGTCTATCTCTTCACCAAGGACACGAAGGGCCATTCGGCGTGCGGGCCTACCTGCCGCAAGACGTGGCCGCGGGTCATGACGGCCGGCTCGCCGCAGGCCGGGTCCGGAATCAAGCAGAGCCGGCTCGGCCAGACGTCGGCTCATCAGGTGACCTACTACGGCCACCCGCTCTACTACTACGTCGGCGACCACAGGACGGCGGGCAGCACCAAGGGCCAGGGCCGGTCTGAGTTCGGCGGTCACTGGTGGGTGGTCAGCCCGAACGGCGCGGCCGGCACGGGCACCACCCTGACGTTGCATGCGACCCCGGAGGGCCAGGCCCTCGCCGGACCGCCGGGACACGCGCGCACGCTCTACATGCTGTCCAGCGACACCAAGACGCACACCACTTGCACCGGCGCCTGTGCCCCGTCCTGGCCGCCGCTCATCACCACCGGCAGGCCGCACGCCGGCAGCGGCGTCACCGCCAGCCTCATCAGCACGTTCGTGCGCACGGACGGCACCCGCCAGGTCACCTACAACGGTCATCCGGTCTACTACTTCGCCGGCGACTCGGGTGTCGGCCAGGACAATGGCCAGTGTCTCTACGAGGGCCCCGGCACGTGGCACATGGGCGACTCCGCCGGGCACCCCATCAAGACCGGTTCGGCCTGTCCGTCCGGCGGGGCGAGCGCCTGCACCCCGCGACCCGGTGACGGCGTCGTCTCGACGGCGACGAAGGCTGGAGTCGGCACCGTCATCGTCGACAGCCTGGGCTGCACCCTCTACGAGTACACCGGCGACGCGCAGAACGCGGCCACATCGACGTGCACGGGCGGCTGCGCGACTGCGTGGCCGCCGATGCATGCCTCCGGTGCCCCGACCGCGCAGGGCAGCGCCCAGCAAGGACTGCTCGGTCAGACTCCCTCAGGCCAGGTGACCTACAACGGTCACTTGCTCTACTACTACGCCAGCGACACGAGCCCGTCCGCTGCCAACGGTGAGGGCGGTGCGGAGTACGTGCCGCCGCACTACTACTACTTCTACGCGTTGCACGCGAACGGCACCCAGGCCTGAGCGCGCCTGGCCCCCTGCGAGTTGTCAGCCGGTGAGCACGCCATAACGTGCCGTGCGTCTGACAAGTCGGGTCAGGCGGCGAGGGTCGCGTGCATCTCCCACACGAGGATCTCGGCCGGCTCGGTTGCCGTGACCCGTTGCCCGCCAGTGGCGGTGAGCCGGACGGCATCGCCCTCGCCCAGGTCGCCGGCGCCCTCGAGCGCGACGCTGCCGCGCGCCACGAACAGGTGCAGGTACGGCGCCTCGGGGAGCACGACGCTCGCTGCCGGTTGCAGCCGGGCGGCGTGCAGTGCGGCGAAGCGGTTCTTGATGCGGATCGCGGCTGCGCCGGCATGCTCGGCCATTCCGGAAGCGACCGGCACCAGGCCGCCACCGAGCAGGTCGGCGTCGATCTCGAGCTGTTCGTATCCGGGGGCGATGCTGTTCTCGTCCGGCACCACCCACATCTGTACGAAGTGCACGGGGTCGGTGTGCGTGTCAGCGCCGGTGAGACGCCACGAGTCGTTCTTCTCCGAGTGCAGGATGCCGGTGCCGGCACTCATCCGCTGGGCGAGCCCGGGGTAGA
>JAVEEH010000274.1 GCA_030840545.1 Frankiaceae bacterium
AGGTGCTCGACTGCGGGTCCGGTGGCACCGCCTGCGGCAAGGCGCTGACAGGCCGGCCGGCGGCCGGCAAGACCGGCACTAACGGCGAGCAGACCGGCAACAAGGACGCGTGGTTCATCGGCTTCACCCCGCAGCTGTCGACGGCCGTGTGGTTCGGCAACCACGACCGCAACGCCCAGGTCACGACCAACGGGGCGCCGCTCTACGGTGGCGACCTCCCGGCGGCGACCTGGCAGGAGATGATGAACGCCGCGCTGCTCGGCGCGCCGGTACAGAGCTTCCCGCCGCCGGCGCACGTCGGAACCAACAAGGGCAACGCCTCACCGACGCCGTCGAAGAGCACGACGGGCTCCCCGACCAACACCCCGAGCGCGACACCGTCGAGCTCGATTCCCACCCCGACGCCGACACTGACGATCCTGCCGAGCGGCTCGGGCAGCCCGACGCCGAGCCCGACTCCCTCACCGACCGGCTCGCCGAGTGCGGCCGGGTCGCCGGCGCACCCGAGCCCGGCGCCCAAGCCGGGTCACGGCAGACCGCCCGGCTAAACGCCCGGTCACGTCGGTCGCGCGCGCGTTGCGGCACGATGCGCAGGTGCGGAGGCCGGCGGGGATCGAGGCGAGCGCCGTCGCGTCGCCGTCGGTCGCGCCGTCCCAGGAGGACCCGGCAGTTGCGGGCGCCAGCCGGTTGCTCGGCGGCGCCTGGGGTCGGCACGCCACCGGGCGGACGTCTCGGTGGTGGACGCCGCTGCGCGTCGTCCTGGTTCTGACGGTGTTGACCTCGGTGCTCGGCTATCTCGCGAAGGCGCCGTGCCGCACCCACCCGTGGGCGGACGAGTACCAGTACACCCGCGTCTGTTACACCGACGTCTTCGCGCTCTACTACGCCGAGCAGCTCGGGTCGAAGCTCGACGCCGCCGGCGCACCGGCAGGCCGGGTCTCGGTGCCCTACCGGGACCATCCCGTTGAATACCCCGCGGTCATCGGCGGGCTCATGTGGACCGCGGCCGAGATCACCAATCTGGTGCATCCCGACGAACCGCGTGCGACGGCGAACGGCGTGGTCGACGGCCGCGGCAAGACGTTCTTCGACATCACCGCGCTGCTGCTGACGCTGTTCGCGCTGGCGACGACCTGGGCGGTCGCCAGACTCGCCGGCCGCCGACGTATCTGGGACGCGGCGATGTTCGCGCTGGCGCCGACGCTGCTGTTCCACGGCTTCACCAACTGGGACCTGGCGGCGGTCGGCCTCACGATGCTCGGCATGTGGGCCTGGAGCCGACACTGGCCGCGTCAGCTCGGGCCGGCCGTCGCGGGGTTGTTCCTCGGCGTTGCGACCGCGACGAAGCTGTATCCGCTGCTGATCGTGCTCGCGCTGCTGTTCCTGTGCTGGCGGGCAGCGCGGATGTGGTCGTGGGTCGTCTGTGCGGCGACAACTGTGCTCGGTTTCGTGATCGCCTACACGCCGGCATGGATCCTGTCGGCGCAGACGCCGGACTACCTGCGTCGTACGGCGTTCCAGTTCCCCGATGCGAGCTGCCCGACGGCGCACTACCTGCCCGGCTGGCGCTGGTTCTGGTCGCTCAACACGACCCGGCCATCCGACTGGGACTCGCTGTGGTTCCTCGGCGAGCACGCACGTGGTGCTCCACTCGACCGGGTCGACTGCGGCCAGTCGCCGGTCTGGCTCAACTTCGGAGTGGCGCTGTCCACCGTGGTGGTGGTCGGCCTCGTCGCACTGCTGGTGCTCGGCGCGCGTCGGCGCCCCCGGCTCGCACAGGTCGCGTTCCTCCTCGTCGCCGGATTCCTGCTGGTCAACAAGGTGGACTCGCCGCAGTACGTCCTCTGGCTGGTGCCGCTGGCCGTCCTCGCCCGCCCGCGATGGCCGGCGTTCCTCGCCTGGCAGGGTGCCGAGGTCGCCTTGCTCTTTGCCCGCTTCTACTTCTTCGTCGGCAACGACCGGCCGGGTCAGGGTGTGCCGATCGAGGTCTTCTTCACGGCGGTCGTGCTCCGCGACATCGCGCTTGTCGTCGTCGTCGCATTGGTCGTCCGCGAGGTGCTGCGTCCCGAGCACGACGTCGTGCGGGCAGCCGGGGTCGACGACCCGGCCGGCGGTGTCCTCGACGGTGCCCCGGACCGCTGGCCCCGGCGGCGCTCGGTGGCCGCGCGACCGGCGGGCGCATGAGCCGCCCGAACGCGGCGGGCCGGGCGACGGCGGACGGGACCGCACTGGTCACCTGGGTCAGCAGCCGCGTTGCGGTCGCGGTGCTGTCCCTGGCGGCCGGATGGATGGTGGCCGACGGCGATGCCGGCAACGTGCGGTCGTGGCTCGGCTCCTGGGACCGCTGGGACACGGGACTGTTCGTCAAGATCGCGCGCTTCGGCTACCAGGGCTATCCGGCCCATTACGACGACCGTGGCGTTGTGGCGTTCTTCCCGGGTGAGCCCCTTGCGTTGCGCGCGGTGCACGTCGTCGTCCGCAACTGGGTCGCCTCCGGCCTGCTGGTCTCAGCGGTCGCCGGTGCCGTGGCCTGCGTCGCCATGGCCAGACTCGCCGCCTTCGAGTGGGGACCGCTGACCGGCTCTCGCGCCGCGCTCTACCTGGTGCTGTCGCCGTACGCCGTGTTTCTCGCCGCCGGGTACTCCGAAGCGTTGTTCCTGGCGTTCGCGCTGCCGGCCTGGCTGGCCGCGCGGCGCGGCCGGTGGCTGCTGGCCGGCGTGCTCGGGGCGGGCGCGGCGACGGTGCGGGTGACCGGCCTCTTCCTGGCCGCGGCGCTGGTCGTGCAGTGGGTCGTGGAGCCGGGTCGCGATCGGCGCGGGCGCGACCTCGTGCCACTCGCCCTGCCGTTCGCAAGCCTCGGCGGCTACGTCATCTATCTGCACGCCATCACCGGCGACTGGCTGGCCTGGCCGCACGCCGAGAAGGCGCACTGGGGACGCAGCTTCACCGCACCCTGGACCGCGTTCCACACGACCTGGTCGGCCGCGGGGGACCCGAACCAGGGCGCTGCCTACGCCTGGTCCTTCCGTGCCGAGATCGCCGCCGTCATCGTCGGCGTCGTCCTCTGCGTCGTGCTGCTCCTGCTGCGCCGCTGGGCCGAGCTCGTCTACGTCGGCGGGCAGGTGGTGGCGCTCGCCACTTCGTCGTACTACCTGTCGGTGGCGCGCACCACGTTGCTGTGGTGGCCCTTGTGGCTGCTCCTCGCCCACGCGTCCACCCAGCGACGATGGGTGCACCCTGTCTATCTCGCGGTCGCGCCGGCATTGATGGCAGCAGGTGTCGTGACCTTCGTCGGCGGGCATTGGGTCGGCTGACCGGGCGCCCGTCGGACCCTCGCCGGGCAGGAGATCGGAGCCTCGCGGCGAAGACCTGCTGTTACTCCCCGGTAACCCCGTGCCGCCGCGAAAGGTCACTCATGCGCCGCCGCCTCATCGCCTGTGCCGCCGTCATCTCCGTCGCGGCGCTGCCGGCCGTGGCGGCCACCGCCGGCTCCGCGGCGCCACCCGCCTACGACACCAACGGCGCGACGATGAACATCCTCCCGCCGGGCTCCGACGGCAACGTCAACGCGGCGGAAGCGCTCGCCGTCGGGTCCAGCCGGACCGCCACGCCGACCACGCCGCAGAACTTCGCCGACCAGCTCGAGCTCTACGACGCCCTCAACACGGTGGCGCCCTACTCGCTCGCGAACAGCGACCTGTCGAAGTACTACAAGGACGCCCACATCGGCGCTCCCACCACGATCGTCAAGACGGAGACGCCGAAGCCTGGTGTCGTCATCCAGCGCGACTCGTTCGGCGTACCGCACATCACCGGCAAGACCGCGGCAGACGTCGCCTACGGCGCCGGTTACGCGGGCATCGAGGACCGGATGTTTCTCACCGACATCCTTCGTCACACCGGTGCGGCGCAGATGGCGTCGTTCCTCGGGCCGACCGCTGGCGACATCGCGATGGACCAGTCCCAGCTGCGACTCGCGCCCTACACGCCGGCGGAGGCCGAGGCTCAGATCAACAGCGTGGCGACGCGCTACGGCGCCGAGGGCAAGGCCCTGCTCGGGCGGCTCGACGGTTTCCTCGCCGGGATGAACGACGCGGAGAAGTCGTTGTGTCCCGGTGCATTCGACGGGAGCGTCACCGGCAGCGCGCCCGGCGACAACGGTGCCGCGTTCGGCCCGGACTGCCCGGTGGAGTACGCCGCACTGCAGAAGGCCCCGGCGCTCTACACCCGCGCGGACATCGTTTACATCGCCTCGCTCGTCGGGGGCATCTTCGGCAAGGGCGGCGGCAACGAATACCAGGTTTCGCTGTTCTACGAAGCGCTGCGGGAGAAGTTCGGCGCGAAGCGGGCGGCCAAGGTCTACAACGACCTGCGCGAGAAGAACGACCCCGAGGCGTTCACGTCGGCCTCGACACCGTTCCCCTACCTCGACGGAGGCGTCGCGCCCGGCCGTCGCGGCGTCGCGCTTCCGGTGCCCGGTGCGAAGACCGCGGCCGGCACCGGCGCACCCGCGTCCAGCGCCGAGCCGGTGCCCTTCGCCGCGCCGCCCGTGCCCGGCACCCGGGCCTACCAGAGATGGGACCGGACGGTCGGCAAGCTCTCGACCCCGCTCGGCCCGATCGACCTGTCCCGGCACCCGGCCAAGGAGAGCAACGCACTGCTCGTCGACGCGAAGCACTCCGCCAACGGACATCCGGTCGTGGTCTTCGGACCGCAGACGGGCTACTTCACCCCGCAGCTCCTCACCGAGGTCGACCTGTCCGGTCCGGGCATCCAGGCCCGCGGCGTGTCGTTCGCCGGCACACAGTTCGTGGTCGAGCTCGGTCACGGTGCCGACTACGCATGGTCGGCGACCAGCGCCAGTGGCGACAACGTCGACACCGTCATGGAACGGCTGTGCAACGCCGACGGCTCCCCGCCCACCGTCGACTCGAAGTACTACGTCGACGACTCGTCCGGGTCCCCCAACTGCGTGGCGATCGACTCGTTCGTGCACGACGAGTCGGTCGTGGTGCCGACCGCCGGCGGCACCGGCCAGCCGCAGCACCTGACGTTCACGGTGATGCGCACCCGGCACGGCGTGGTCCAGTTCCGGACGTTGGCTCGCCTGGGCCACAAGAAGGTGCCGGTCGCTGTCGTCGTGCAGCGGTCGACCTACGGACACGAAGCCGACTCGGTGGTCGGTTTCGCCCGCATCAACAACCCGAACTACACCCACAGCGCCGCGGACTTCCGCAAAGCGTTCAGCGCTGTGGACTACACGTTCAACTGGTTCTACGTCGACAACCGCGACATCGCCTACACCGTGTCCGGTCTGCTGCCGGTGCGTTCGCCCAAGGTCGAGCCCGACTTCCCGCACTGGGGCGGCCAGGCCTACGACTGGCAGAGCTGGCTGCCGCAGAAGGCGCTGCCGCATCAGGTAAACCCACCGTCGGGGTTCCTGTCGTCGTGGAACAACAAGCAGGCGCCTCGCTTCGGCATGGCCGACGACCAGTGGGGCCACAGCGGCGTCCACCGGGTGAACCTCCTCGTCGAGCGCATCCGCAAACTCATGAAGAAGGGCAAGGTCACGAAGGCCGGGCTGGTCGGCGCGATGATCGACGCCGCGACCGTCGACCTGCGGGCCGAGAAGCTCCTGCCATTGGCGCTCGCCGTCGTCGGCAGGGACCCGGCGGATGCGACCGCCGTCCGGCTGTTGCGGAAGTGGGTCGCCGACGGCGCCCATCGCGTCGACCGCAAGCGCACCGGTCACTACGGCGACCAGGCGGCGATCGCGTTGTTCGACACCTGGTGGGACGACAACGGCAAGGCCGACGGCGGTCTCGCCAAGGACACGATGCGACACGTGCTGGGCGACCTCGTCAACAACGTGCCCGACCGCATCGACGACCACCCACGCCAGGGTCTCGGCTCGTCGTGGGACAGCGTGTCTTGGTACGGCTACGTGTCGAAGGCGTTGCGTGCTTCGCTGCACCGCCACATCACCGGCGCGTTCTCGCAGAGCTACTGCGGCAGCCTCGCGACGTGCCGCAAGATCTTGCGCGCGTCGTTGCATACGGCCGTGTCGCGGGCGCTCGCGGCGCAGAAGGTGAAGTCGGTGGACGCCCTCACCTATGACAAGTCGATCGACGACATCGCGCCGGTCACCGCCGGCATTGTCGGCACTCGCAACCTGGACTGGCAGAACCGCCCGACGTTCCAGCAGGTCATCAACTTCACCGGGCACCGCCCGCGCCACGCGTCCACGACCGGGGGCCACGCCGCCGTCGCCGCCCTGCTGCCGATCGTGATGTTGGCGCCGCTCGGACTGCGCCGGCGTCGTCGTCGCTCCGCATAAGGGACCATGGGCCGGTGAAGAGGCACTGGGCACCGGCGCTTGTGATGCTGCCGGCGGTCGCGATAGTGCTGGCGTTCCCGGCCACCGGAGCTCAAGCTTCGGCCTGCAAGCAGATGAGTGTCGAAGGCACGCTGGTCTCGTTGTCGATAAGCCCGTCGGCGACGCAGATCTTCGTCGGTGGATGCGTGCAGTTCTTCGACAAGACGACCGGCCCCGGGGGACCCGTGACAGTTCTGGTCGGGCAGCACTACAAGCAGCAGCTGCCACCGGGCGGCAGGACATCCGGGTCGACGAACTACGTGGGGACCACCCCGGGGTCGCAGCAGGTGACGGCTACGAAGGGTCCCTCCACGACGGCGAACCCGGGAACCATCACGGTCAAGGCATCACCGTCGCCATCGCCCAGTCGTTCCCCGTCGTCGCCACCGTCGCCTCAGCACACGTCCAGCCCGCAGCCCACGTCGTCGGGCACCGGGCCGCAGGTCGCACCGACGCCGTCCACCTCGCCGACGGTCGGCGGAGCTGCGCCGCCGCCACGGCTTCCCACCCCGTCGCCGGCCGCAACGGGGACGCCGACGCCCACCTCGTCGCCGACTCCGGCGCCGGCCGCAACGGCGGTGCTCACCGGCCCGGTCGAGCGGGGCAACGGTCGTGGGGTCGGGCTGCCGGCCGCACTCGCGGCGTTCGCGGTGGTGGGCGCCGCCGGGGCCTTGGTGCGTGTGCTGCTCGCGGAGCCGGACGGACCTGTGGACGACGGCCGAACTGTCCCTGGCAGCGCCTAGCATCTGCGCCGGGCTCGACCACCGTCCCACCACTGCTAGCCTGGTCGGCGCTCCCTGCCAGACCACGAGGGGGCGAACGACCTCCTGCCACGGAACGACCGTGGCCGCCCGCCGGCCCCCGGCCGCTGGGTCACAAAGTCCGAAGGAGGACTGGTTCTTTCATGCGTCGCTATGAACTCATGGTGATCCTCGATCCCGATCTCGAGGAGCGCACCATCGCCCCCTCGCTCGACCAGTTCCTCGGTGTCGTGCGCCAGGGTGGCGGGTCGGTGGAGAAGGTCGACGTCTGGGGACGTCGCCGGCTCGCCTACGAGATCGATCACAAGGTCGAGGGCATCTACGCGATCCTCGACGTCACCGCCGAACCGGCCACCGTCAAGGAGCTCGACCGCCAGCTCAACCTCAACGAGGCAGTGCTGCGGACCAAGCTCATGCGCCCGGTCGCGAAGTAGAGGGGCCGGCCATGGCTGCAGGTGACACCAACATCACGCTCGTCGGCAACCTCGTCGACGACCCGGAGCTGCGTTTCACGCCCAGCGGCGCGGCAGTCGCGAAGTTCCGTGTCGCTTCGACACCTCGGTTCCTCGACAAGCAGACCAACGAGTGGAAAGACGGCGACAGCCTCTTCCTCACGTGCAACGTGTGGCGTCAGGCGGCGGAGAACGTCGCCGAGTCACTCCAACGCGGCATGCGCGTGATCGTGCAGGGCCGGCTCCGGCAGCGCTCCTATGAGACCAAAGAGGGCGAGAAGCGCACGGTCTACGAGGTCGAGGTCGACGAGGTCGGCCCCTCCCTCAAGAACGCGACCGCCAAGATCAACAAGGGCCAGCGCAGCAGCGGTGGTGGTGGCGGTGGCGGTTTCGGTGGCGGCTCCGCCGCGGCCGGCGGCGCGGCCGACGACCCGTGGTCGACGCCCGCCCCCGGCGGCGAGTTCACCGACGAACCGCCGTTCTGACGTTGCGCTGACACCCCTGACCTGACCACGAACTTCCGAGCTGATTCCGGAGCCATCACAGATGCCCAAGCCGCCCACCCGCAAGCCCAAGAAGAAGGTGTGTGCCTTCTGCAAGGAGAAGGCGACCGCCGTCGACTACAAGGACACCAACCTGCTGCGCAAGTTCATCTCCGACCGGGGCAAGATCCGCGCCCGTCGGGTGACCGGCAACTGCTCGCAGCACCAGCGTGACATCGCGATCGCGATCAAGAACAGTCGCGAGATGGCGCTGCTCCCCTACACCAGCACGGCCCGCTGAGGAGCATGAGATGAAGCTCATCCTCACCCAGGAGGTCACTGGTCTCGGTGGCCCCGGCGACATCGTCGAGGTCAAAGACGGTTACGGCCGCAACTTCCTCGTCCCCCGCGGCCTCGGCATCAAGTGGACGCGCGGCGCCGAGAAGCAGGTGGCGCAGATCCGTCGCGGTCGTGAGGTCCGCGAGATCGCCGACCGGGGCCAGGCACAGGAGGTTGCCGCTCAGCTCGCGGCGCTGAAGGTGCTCATGCCCTCCCGGGCCGGTCAGGGCGGACGGCTGTTCGGCTCGGTCACCGCCGCGGACGTCGTCGACGCGGTCAAGGCCGCCGGTGGTCCGGCGCTGGACAAGCGCCGGGTCGAGCTGCCCGCCGCCCACATCAAGACCGTCGGGGTGCACACCGTCGCGGTGCGCCTGCATCCGGAGGTCCAGGCGTCGATCGACGTCGAGGTCACCGCCGAGGCCTGACCGGCCGTCGCCCGCGACTATTTGTCCTGCACAGGCGGTGCACATCACTAACCGCAGGTGCAGGCGCGTGTCGACGCCGGCGCGCGCGGGTCGTGCACAGGCCGCGCGGTGCTTGTCTACGGGGGCGCGCCACGTCGTCCACACCCTGTCCCCAGCACTGTCCAGATGCCGGCTCGGGACTTCCCACGGTGCGCTGGCAGGCATGCGGATGCGCTTCTAGCCTCGCGGAGAAGTTGTCGGTGGCGGGGTGGATGATCGAACCTGTGTTCGGTCAACGTGTGGGGGTCGGTTCCTGTGAGCGTCGCTGACGTCGTGACGATGCCGGGCGGCGACGGTGGCCGCATCGACCTCGACCGGACTCCACCGCAGGACGTGGCAGCCGAGCAGAGCGTCCTCGGCGGGATGCTGCTCAGCAAGGACGCGATCGCCGACGTCGTCGAGGTGTTGCGCTCCGGCGACTTCTACCGGCCCGCGCATCAGACGATCTTCGACGCCGTCATCGACCTCTACGGGCGGGGAGAGCCGGCCGACCCCGTCACGATCGCCGCCGAGCTGACCCGCGAGGGCACCCTCACCAAGGTCGGCGGCGCGCCCTACCTGCACACGCTGATCGCGTCGGTGCCGACCGCTGCCAACGCCGGCTACTACGCCGAGATCGTGCGCGAGCGGGCCATCCTGCGCCGCCTGGTGGACGCCGGCACCCGCATCGTGCAGCTCGGTTACGGCACCGCCGCCGGCATGGGTGGCGACGTCGACGACGTGGTCGACCGGGCCCAGCAGGCCGTCTACGACGTCACCGAGCGACGGACGAGCGACGACTACGTGCGTCTCGAAGAGGTGCTTCAGCAGGCGTTCGACGAGATCGAGGCGATGGGCAGCCGGGGCTCCGAGCTCTACGGCGTGCCCACCGGCTTCCACGAGCTCGACGAGCTCACCAACGGGCTGCACCCCGGGCAGCTGATCGTCGTGGCCGGCCGGCCGGCCCAGGGCAAAGCGCTGGCCCTGGAAACCCCGCTGGCCACGCCGACCGGCTGGACGACGATGGGTGCTGTCCAGGTAGGCGACCAACTTCTCGGGGCTGACGGCAAGCCAACCACGGTGGTTGACGCGACTGACGTGATGCCCGACAGGTCCTGCTACGAGGTGGAGTTCGACGACGGCACTGTGCTCGTCGCCGACGGGTCTCATCAGTGGCTGACGGACACGAGGGCGTCGCGCCGTTCCGCAAAGCATGCAAGGGTCCCGGGCATCTTCGCCGCCGTCAGGACTACCGAGGAGATTGCCGCCACGCTGGTGTGCAGCACTGCAGACCAAAGGCTCAATCACTCGATCAGGAACGCGCAGCCGCTCGATCTGCCGGCGCGTGACGACCTTCTGATCCCGCCTTACGTACTGGGGGTCTGGCTCGGCGACGGCCACTCCGCCAGCGCCCGCTTCACCACCGCCGATCCCGAGATCGTCATGTACCTCGAGGGCGAAGGCATGCGCGTTGCCCCACAAGCCAGAAAGCTTGTCTACAGCATCCGACTTCCTGCGTTGCCTGGCCCGGAGCGGCGAGCCTGCGTCGTCTGCGGTCAGAACTTCGTGCCTAAGACCACCCAAGTAAGGACATGCGGCCGCACCTGCGGCGGGAAAGCCCGGGACACACGTCGGATAGCGGCGCCCAAGTGCCTGAAGTGTGGCCTGCCCGCCATCACTGGCTACGGCTACTGCCAGCCCTGTCAGCGCAGCCACGGTTCAGTTGCCGCTCTGCTCCGTACGTTGGGAGTGCTGAACAACAAGCACATCCCGGCCGCTTATCTGCGCGCATCCGAGGGGCAGCGCAGGGCTCTGCTAGCGGGGTTGCTTGACACCGACGGCACTGTCACGGCCACAGGCTCAGTCGAATACTCGACGACGAGTCCGCGCCTGGCGACCGAAGTGACGGAGCTCGTCGTGGGCCTCGGCTACCGGTGCGGCGTCCGCCGCAAGCGTGTTGCCGGTCGTACAGAGGCGAGCTCCGTTGCCTACACGGTCACGTTCACGACAACGGACGAGGTGTTCCGGCTTGAACGCAAGCGGCTGACGCTCAAGCAGCGCTATCGCAGCACCCCCCAGCGGCTGGGCGCGCGTTTCATCAAGTCCGTCCGTCCGGTCCCGTCGGTGCCGGTCCGATGCGTGCAGGTCGACAACTCCGACCACCTCTACCTGGCGGGGCGAAGCATGGTCCCGACGCACAACAGCACGCTGGGTCTGGACATCCTGCGGGCGGCATCGATCCAGCACGGCATGACCAGCGTGCTGTTCTCGCTGGAGATGGGCCGCAGCGAGATCACCATGCGGCTGCTGTCGGCGGAGGCTCGGATTCTGTTGTCGCACCTGCGCACCGGCCAGATGACCGACGACGACTGGAACCGGCTGGCGCGCAAGATGGGCGAGGTGGCCGAGGCACCGATGTTCATCGACGACTCGCCCAACATGTCGATGATGGAGATCCGGGCCAAGGCCCGCCGGCTCAAGCAGCGCCATGACCTCAAGGTGGTCGTCGTCGACTATCTCCAGCTCATGACGAGCCCCAAGCGGGTGGAGAACCGTCAGCAGGAGGTCGCCGAGATGAGCCGGTCGCTCAAGCTGCTGGCCAAGGAGCTCGAGGTCCCGGTCATTGCGATCAGCCAGCTCAACCGTGGCGCGGAGCAGCGGGCCGACAAGCGACCACAGATGTCCGACCTGCGAGAGAGCGGCGCCATCGAGCAGGACGCCGACATGGTGATCCTGCTGCACCGCGAGGACTTCTACGAAAAGGAGTCACCCCGCGCGGGCGAGGCCGACCTGATCGTGGCGAAGCACCGCAACGGACCGACCAAGGACATCGTGGTGCTGTCACAGCTGCACTACTCGCGGTTCGTCGACATGCAGCGGACCTGACACCTCACAACGGGTCGTCGCGCTTGTTCCCGCGTTCGGCGAGGAAGCGCTCGAGCTCGGCGCCGAGCTCGTCACCGGTCGGCAGCGACGCGGCTTCGGTGAGCGACGTCCCGCGATCGGCGACCACGGCGTCGTACTGCTCCTCGAGGTTGCGCACCAGCTCGGTGAGCTCCTCGGACTGGCCCACCAGCGCCGCGATCGACTCCTGCGCTTCGCGAGAGCTCTCCTCGAGCGCTCCCACGCTCAGCGTCAACCCGGTCGCCCGGCCGACGGCGCGCACGAGCGCCTCGGCTCCCGGCGGATAGGCCGCCTGGGCGAGGTAGTGCGGCACGTGGACCGCGAAGCCCATGGAGTCATGCCCGGCGGTCGCCAACCGGTGCTCGAGCAGGTGTCCGGCGCTGCCCGGCACCTGCACGCTTGCCACCCACGGCTGGTAGCCCTCGATGAGCTCCTTGCGTGATGCGTGCGCGGTGATGCCGATCGGCCGGGTGTGCGGCACTGCCATCGGGATGGCGTTGGTGCCGATGACCATCCTGACCCCCAGCCGGTCGACCAGCAGCTGCACGGCGGCGGCGAACCGTTCCCACATCACGTCCGGCTCCGACCCGCACAGCACGAGGTAGGGCGTTCCGACGTCGTCGGCGAGCTGCCGCAGCTGCAGGGTCGGTGCCTCGTAGGACTCCCAGTGGTCTTCGACGAACAGCATCGGCGGCCGGCGGGCGCGGTAGTCGTGCAAGAGGTCGACGTCGAACGTCGCGACGGCCTGCGAGGGTCCGGACGCGAGCAGGTGCTCGCGCGCCAACCGTCGCGCCGCCCCGGCGTCGATGAAGCCGTCGAGCATCTCGACGAGCACGGTCCCACGGAGGTCCGGTAGGTCCGCCTCGACCGTGAACAGCTCTTCCGGTGGCACCGCCACCACGTTGCCTCCTCCGTTGCCCGGGTACAGGCCTAGCAGATCAGCCGCCCCGGGCCTCCCCTAGCATCTATGGGACCGAGCGCGGTTCTGACAGCGCCCGGCTCGACCACGGGAAACGGCGGACGACACGTGAAGGCTGCCCAGTGAGGCCGTTGCGGATCGCGCTGCTGTCCTACCGCAGCAAGCCCCACTGTGGCGGCCAAGGTGTGTATGTCCGACATCTGTCCCGCGAGCTGGCACTGCTCGGTCACACGGTCGAGGTGTTCAGCGGCCAGCCCTACCCGGACCTCGACCTCGACGCCTGCGATGGCCGGCTGACCCTGACGCCACTGCCAAGCCTGGACCTCTACCGCGACGACGACCCGTTTCGCACGCCGGCGCTGCGCGAGTTCCGGGATGGCATCGATGCGCTCGAGGTCGCGACGATGTGGACGGGTGGCTTCCCCGAGCCGCTGACGTTCTCGCTCCGGGCCGCCCGCGAGCTCGCGTTGCGCCGCGACGACTTCGACGTCGTCCACGACAACCAGTCGCTCGGCTACGGGTTGCTGCGGCTGGGCCGGGTCGGTCTCCCGCTGGTGGCGACGGTGCACCACCCGATCACCGTCGACCGGCGGCACGAGATCGAGGCTGCGCCCTCGGTGGTGCGCCGGCTGTCGTTGCGCCGCTGGTACGGGTTCACCCGCATGCAGGCGCGGGTCGCCCGGCGGATGCCGACGCTGATCACCGTGTCGGAGAGCTCGGCCGCCGACCTGGTCGCCGACTTCGGCGTACGACGGGCGGACGTGCGCGTCGTCCCGGTCGGTGTCGACATCGAGGTGTTCCAGCCGCCGACGTTGCCCCGGGTGCCCGGTCGCATCGTGGCGGTCAGCAGCTCGGACAGCCCGATGAAGGGTGCCCGGGTCCTACTCGAAGCAGTTGCCAAGCTGGCCACCGAACGCGACGTCGAACTGGTCGTCGTCGGACGTCCCAAGGCGGACGGTCTCGTCGCGCGGGCCGTCGACGAGCTGGGCATTGCCGACTCGGTGCGCTTCGTCGCCGGCTTGCCCGACCCCGCCCTTGCCGAGCTCTTCGCCTCGGCCGAGGTCGCCGTCGTACCGTCGCTCTACGAGGGCTTCTCGATCCCCGCGATCGAGGCGATGGCCTGCGCCACCCCGTTGGTCGCGTCGCGTGGCGGCGCGCTGCCGGAGGTCGTCGGCGACTGCGGGGTGCTGGTCGAGCCGGGCAACCCCTCCGACCTCGCCGGCGCGCTCGGCAGCCTTCTCGACGATGCGACCAGGCGCACCGCGCTGGGTGCTGCGGGACGCCGCCGGGTGCAGGAGCGGTTCACCTGGCGGGCGATGGCGGCGCAGACCGCAGCGGTCTATGCCGATGTCGTGCAGCAGCGGAACGGCTCGTGCTGACGGTCGACTTCGCCCGGTTCCCCATCGAGGCGGGGGAACGGGTGCTGGACCTTGGCTGCGGCTTCGGCCGACACGCCTTCGAGGCCTATCGGCGCGGCGCCCATGTCGTGGCCGTCGATCGCAATGCCGAGGAGGTCGCGCAGGTGACCTCGATGTTCCGCGCGATGCAGGCCGCGGGCGAGGCTCCCGCCGGACTGACCGCCGAGTCGGTGCGCGCCGACCTGCTCGCCCTGCCCTTTCCGGATGCCTCCTTCGACGTCGTGATGGCCTCGGAGGTGCTCGAGCACATCCCCGCCGATGACCGGGCGATGGCGGAGATCGCGCGGGTGGTCCGGCCCGGCGGGCGAGTCGCGGTCACCGTGCCGCGCTACTGGCCCGAGCGGGTCTGCTGGGCGCTGTCCCGGGACTACCACGAGGTCGCCGGCGGCCATGTGCGGATCTATCGCGGTGACGTGCTGGCGGAGCGGCTCAGCCGAGCTGGACTGGTGCCGAGCGGGTCGCACCATGCGCACGCCTTGCACTCGGCCTACTGGTGGCTCAACTGCGCGCTGGGTCGCGAGAGCCTGCCCTCACGCGCCTATCACCGCGTCCTTGTGTGGGACATCATGAAAAAGCCGTGGCTGACCCGCGTCACCGAGCAGGCGTTGAACCCGGTGCTGGGCAAGAGCCTGGTGATCTACGCCGACAAGCCCGCGGTGGCAGGAATCGCGCATGCGGCGGCCTGACCCACCGAGCCTGCCCGGCCTGCTGTCGGCCGATGACGTGGTCGCCACCGCCGCCTCGATCGCCCGCGCGCAGGAGCGCAGCGGTGCCATCCCGTGGTTCGCCGGCGGTCACACCGACCCGTGGGACCACGTCGAGTGCGCGATGGCGCTGTCGGCGGCCGGAGCCACCGCCGAAGCCGTTCGGGCCTACGAATGGCTGCGCCGGACCCAGCGGCCCGACGGCTCGTGGCCCTCGAAGGTGACGGTCGGCCAGGTCGTCGACGCCGCAGCCGAGACCAACCAGTGCGCCTACGTCGCCGTCGGCGTGTGGCACCACCTGCTGGTCACCGGCGACGACAGCTTCGCCTGGCGGATGTGGCCGACGGTCCAGCGGGCCATCGAGTTCGTCGTCGGCCGGCAGACCGCGCGCGGCGAGGTCGGCTGGTCGGTCGGTGCTGACGGATCGACGACCGACGACGCCTTGCTGACGGGCTCGTCCTCGACCTACCAGGCGCTGCGTTGCGCACTCGCGCTGGCCGACTGGGTGGCCGACCCGCAACCGGACTGGGAGCTGGACGCCGGCCGGCTCGCGCACGTCATCGCCGATCACCCCGAGGCATTCCTCGACAAGGGCCGCTTCTCGATGGACTGGTACTACCCGGTGCTGGGCGGCGCGGTCCGCGGCGAGCGGGGCGGCGATCGGCTGGAGCAGGGCTGGGACCGGTTCGTCGTCACCGGTCTCGGTGCGCGTTGCGTCTCCGACGAGCCCTGGGTCACCGGTGCAGAAACCGCCGAGCTGGTGCTGGCGCTCGACGCCGTCGGACGCAGCGATGCCGCCACGGCGCTGCTGTCCGAGGTGCAGCACCTTCGGGACGCTGACGGCTCCTACTGGACCGGGTGGCAGTTCGCCGAGCGGATCAACTGGCCGGAGGAGCACTCCACCTGGACCGCCGCGGCGATGATCCTCGCTGTCGATGCGCTGTCCCGGACCACGCCGGGCAGCGGCATCTTTCGCGCCGAGATGCTGCCGACCGGTGTCGACCTCATCCCCGAACCCTCATGTGGGTGCTCATCAGCCGTGGGGCTTGAGGAGCACTCGTAACGAACCGACGTGGCGCACCTCGACGAACCCGTCGCTGAGGGCCCGCTCGTAGATGTGGAACGGCGCCTGGCCGCCGTCGGCTGGGTCGGGGAACACGTCGTGGATCGCGAGGACTCCGCCGGGCTGCACGAACGGGCTCCAGCCGGCGTAGTCGTTCTGGGCATGTTCCTCGGCGTGGCCGCCGTCGATGAACAGCAGCGCCAGTGGCGTGGACCACACGGCCGAAACGGCCCGGCTGTGACCGACGACGGCGATCACGACGCCTTCGAGCCCGGCGGCATGCATGGTGTGCCGGAAGAACGGCAACGTGTCC
>JAVEEH010000278.1 GCA_030840545.1 Frankiaceae bacterium
TAGGCCAGCCGGCGCGCGCCGGCCGAGCGAGGGAGCCGCGACCAGAGCACGACCCCGAGCTCGAGTGGCGGGATCGGCACCAGGGCCAGGAGCCCGCAGGCGAGGTTGACCATGGCGAAACCGAGGCCGACCTGCTCAGCGACACTCCCGAAGGCGAATGTGCCGTGCAGCACGGAGCTGACGTGGATGAAATGCACGAGGGCGAGGTCACCTCCGGCGGCCCGGTAGGCGGCCAGCCCCGCGGCAGTGAGCGCCGCGTGCACCGCGAGGGCCGCGGCCAGCATCGCGACGTCCGAGCCGCGGCCGCGGCGCCGCGTCTCGACCCGAGCCCCCCAGCCGGCGCCTGCGAGCAGGGCAGCCACCGCGCCGTAGGGGTCGAGGTAGGCGGCCCACCCGGCCTGCGGTCGCAGCATGGCGCCCGGTGTCCGCCGCCGGCCGCCCACCGCCGACAGCCGTCGGCGCCGCAGTCCCCCGCCGAGCCCGGACCCGGACCGGGAGAGCCGCCGTTGCAGCGCGGCACGCAGGCCGACCCCGACAAGGAATCCGAGCAACAGACCGAGCAGGACCGCCGGGTGGCGGAGCGCGAAGATCACGTCAGAGGTCGCGCAGCCGGCGGACGAGGATGCTGTCCGCGCCCTTCGCCTCCAGGTCGGCGATCACGACGGCCAACGCCTCGCGCACGATCCGGCCGCGGTCGATGGCCAGCCCGTGATCGGCGCGCAGCGAGAGTCGGGCGCGCTCGAGGTCGACGAGCTCCTCCGGAGACACATAGACGGTGATCTTCTCGTCGTGGCGCTCGCGCCCGCTGGGCCGCCGGCTGCCGGAGCTGCGGCCGGCGGTGGGCCGGGACCGCAGCGGAGTGACGGACGGGACCGTGGCGAGGTCGACCTCGGCGGCGGCGTCGTCCGCCCGGCCCTGTCCCCCGGTGGCGCGGAACAGCTCGTCCGCGCCGGGAAGGGTCACCCGGCGAGACAACGCGCCACCACCTCTCGCGCCAGGTCGCGGTAGGCGTCCGCGCCCGCGGACGAGGGCGCGAACGTGGTGATCGGCTCGCCGGCGACCGTCGTCTCCGGGAACCGCACGGTGCGGTTGACGACCGTGTGGAAGACCTTGTCGCCGAATGCCTCGACGACGCGGGCCAGAACCTCGCGGCCGTGCAAGGTCCTGCCGTCGTACATCGTGGCCAGAATCCCTTCAAGTTCGAGTTGAGGGTTAAGCCTTTCCTTCACTTTGTCTATCGTTTGGATTAACAGTGCGACGCCGCGAAGGGCAAAGAACTCACATTCCAGCGGAACGATCACGCCATGAGAGGCGGTCAGCGCGTTGATCGTCAGCAGCCCGAGCGACGGCTGACAGTCGATGAGGACGACGTCGTAGTCACCCAGCACCGGCTCGAGGATGCGCTTCAGGGTCTGCTCACGGGCCACCTCCCCGACCAGCTGCACCTCGGCGGCGGACAGGTCGATGTTGCTCGGCACCAGGTCCATCCCGGGCAGGTTCGTCTTGAGCAGCACGTCGTCGACGGTGACCTTGCGTTCCATCAGCGCGTTGTAGATCGTGCGGTCCAGCTCCATCGGGTTGACCCCGAGGCCCACCGACAGCGCTCCCTGCGGGTCGAAGTCGACCAGCAGCACCCGCCGGCCGAAGTCGGCGAGGGCGGCTCCGAGGTTGATCGTCGTTGTCGTCTTGCCGACGCCGCCCTTCTGGTTGCACAGTGCGATGACGCGGGCCGGGCCGTGCCGGTCGACGTGTCGTGGCTCTGCCAGCCGCGGGAAGGGGCGCCCGGTCGGGCCCAGCTCACGAGGTGCGCGTTTGATTGTCGACATGACGATTGGTCGCTCCATCTGCGAGTCCGCTTAGCGTCGCCCCGACTTCTCGATGAGTGCACAGGCCGACGAGTCGGCGACTCTATGCGGCCCTCGCGTCACCGGCAAGGCTTTCGCCGGAAGTGGCTCAGCCGCGCGCCCGCGGGTGGGCCGTGGCGTAGACCTCGCGCAACCGCTCGACCGTCACCAGCGTGTAGATCTGTGTCGTCGTCACCGATGCGTGGCCGAGCAGCTCCTGCACCACCCGGACGTCGGCGCCGCCGTCGAGCAGGTGAGTGGCGAACGAGTGCCGCAGCGTGTGCGGGCTGACCTCGACGGTCAACCCGGCACGTTCCGCCGCCAGGCGCAACGCCATCCAGGCCGACTGCCGCGAGAGCTGGCTGCCGCGATTGTTCAGGAACAACGCTGCGGACCCCCGTCCGGCCGCGGCCAGCACCGGGCGACCACGCACCAGGTAAGCCCCGACCGCCTGACAGGCGAACTGCCCCAGCGGCACCATGCGGTCCTTGCCACCCTTGCCGTGCAGCAGCGCCGTTGCGCCGGTGAGGTCGACGTCGTCGACTGCCAGACCAACGGCCTCGCTGATTCGGGCCCCGGTCCCGTAGAGCAGCTCGAGCAGCGCCCGGTCCCGCAACCCCTTGGGGGTGTCCTCGATCCCGGCCGCCTCCAGCAGGGCCAGCACGTCGTCGACCGGCAGCGCCTTCGGGAGCCGCCGGGGCGGAGTCGGTGGCCGAACGTCGCGGGCCGCGTCCGTGGGCACGATGCCCTCCCGCGCCGCGAATCGATGTAAGCCACGCACAGCGACCACCGCGCGCGCCGCCGACGACGCGCGCAAGGGCGGATGGGCGGCGTCGCCCCGGCGGAGCCCGGCCAGGAACGCCGCCACGTCCTCCTCGGCCGCGTCAGCGAGCCGCTCGATGCCCCGAGCGGTGAGCTCGGCGAGATAGCGCCGCAGGTCGCGGCGGTAGGAGGTCAACGTGTTGGTCGCGAGGCCGCGCTCGACCGCGAGATGGTCGAGATAGGCCTGGACGGTCCGCTCGAGCTCGCGCGAGGGCGCTGGGCTCGAGGGAACCGCGGGAGTCGCGGGAGTCGCGCTCAGCCGGACGCTCCGCCCGCCAGCACGTCGTCGAGCTCGCGCCAGCTCAGACCGTGGGCGTCGGCGACCGGACCGTAGACGACCACACCGTCGACCACGTTGACCCCGCGCGCGAGTGCCACGTCCGCCTGGACAGCCCCCTGCCAGCCCATGCTGGCGATGCGCTCGGCGTAGGGCAGTGTCACGTTGGTCAGCGCATAGGTCGACGTGTGCGGCACGGCCCCGGGCATGTTGGCCACGCAGTAGAAGATCGACTGGTGCACCGGATAGGTCGGGTTGGAGTGCGTCGTCGGCCGGCTCGATTCGAAGCAGCCGCCCTGGTCGATCGAGATGTCGACGAGCACGCTGCCGGGCTTCATCCGCGCGACGAGGTCGTCGCTGACCAGCACCGGGGCCTTGGCGCCGGCTACGAGGACGGCGCCGATCACCAGGTCGGCATCGACGCAGGCGCGGTCGACTTCGTATTTGTTCGAGGCGATCGTCTGCAGGTGGCCCTGGTAGATCCGGTCAGCTTGCCGCAGCTTCTCGATGTTGCGGTCGAGCAGCAGCACCTCCGCCTGCATGCCGAGCGCGATGGCGGCCGCGTTCATGCCGGAGACACCCGCACCCAGCACCACGACCTTGGCCGCGTAGACACCTGAGACGCCGCCCATGAGGACACCACGCCCGCCGCCTTGCCGCATCAGGTGGTAGGCGCCGACCTGCGGCGCGAGCCGGCCGGCGACCTCCGACATCGGCGCGAGCAGCGGCAGCGACCCGTCCGCCAGCTGCACCGTCTCGTAGGCGATCGCCGTCGTGCCCGACTCGATCAGGGCCCGGGTGCACTCGGCGGACGCTGCTAGGTGGAGGTAGGTGAACAACACCTGTCCCCGCCGCATCCGGTGGTACTCCTCGGCGATCGGCTCCTTGACCTTCAAGACGAGCTCGGCCTCGCCCCACACGTCATCGGCCGAGCCGAGGATCTCTGCCCCGGCGGCGACGAAGTCCTCGTCCGGGAGCGAGGAGCCGAGGCCGGCTTCCTTTTCCAGGTAGACGGTGTGACCCGCGGCCACGAGCTCGTGCGCGCCCGCCGGCGTGATCGCGACGCGGTATTCGTTGTCCTTGATCTCGCGGGGGATCCCGACTCTCACGGCCCGTTGCTCCTCGCGTCGTCCCGGCCTCGTGGCCGGCGGTACGCCGAGGCGCACCCGCGCCGCAGTCTAGATCCGCAGTGGCCGGGTGACCTGCGTTCGCGAGCGGCTCGTCCCGATGGGTTTCGCGACGAAAACCGGGTTCGCCCGTTGACGGGGGTAGACCGTCAGAGACCCAGCCGAGGAGGCCGACCTTGTCCCGCTCCGCCACCACCTTTACCCGCCGACTCACTGCCGCCGGCATCGCCGGCACCGCGGCAGTCGCTCTCGCGACCCTCGGGCCGTTCGGCGCCGGAGTGGCCGCTGCAGCGGGTTTCGGGTCGCCCGTGGTGGTCAGTGGTGACAACGCGAGTGAGCCGGGCGTGGACGTGGCGCCGGACGGCACGCTCTACGTCAACGCTCCTGTCGGGCTGCTGTCCAACATCCCCGGTTCCCCTTCCAACGTCTACCGCAGCGACGACGGCGGCACGAGCTGGGCCAAGCTGCCGGCGAGCCTCAAGGCCAACCTGCCGGGCGGCGGCGACTCGGACATCGCGATCGCGCCGGACGGCACATTGTCCGAGACCGACCTGTGGCTGGGGTCGTCGACCGTCGCCACCAGCAAGGACAAGGGCCAGACCTGGACCGCGCAGCCCGTCCAGGGCACGCTCGGCCAGGACCGCCAGTGGGTCGCTGCCGCCAGTGGGGGCCGCGTCTACCACGTCGTGCACCAGATCCCGACCGGTCTGTGGGTCTCCCGTTCGGTCGACTCCGGCCTCACCTACCCGCAGCAGGTGCTCGCGGCCACCGCACTCGACCAGACCGGCTGCATCTGCCCGCCGGGCAACCTCGTGGTCGAGGACGGCGGGCTCCTCGGCGACAAGGTGGGCGGCGTCTATGCCACCAGCGACGGCGGTGTCGGCTTCTACCGGTCGACCAACGGCGGTCTCACGTTCACCAACACGCGTCCCGGTCCTGCCTCCTCGGCGCAGACCAACACGGCGTTCCCGGCGGTGGCGGACGCCGGCAACGGACATCTGGCGGTCGTCTGGCAAGCCGTGGAGGGCAACACCTCGACGGTTCGGTTCACCACCAGCACCGACTTCGGTGCCACCTGGGCCACGGTGCGCCAGATCGTCACGACCGGCACCAGCCTCTACCCGTGGATCGCCGCCCACGGCACCAAGGTCGCGGTGTCGCTCTACCACTCGGACGTCGCCGCTACGCCGGACACCGCACCTGCGGGAGCGCAGTGGTTCGAGAGCTACCTGGAGTCGACGGACTCCGGCGCCACGTTCGGCGCGCTCACCACGGCGGACGCCGCCCCGGTGAAGACCGGCGCGGTCTGCACCGGCGGCATCAACTGCGCGAGCAACCGCGAGCTCGGCGACTTCCAGCAGGTCGCGCTCGACGGCAGCGACCATGCAGTGCTGTCCTACGTGCGCTCCATCGACAATGCGGCCGACACGGAGATCCGTTTCGTCCGCGAGGCCTGAGCGACGCCTTTTCAGGCCGGCGCT
>JAVEEH010000299.1 GCA_030840545.1 Frankiaceae bacterium
CGGTACGACGTAGAACGAGCCGCGCATGAACGGATGCAGCCGGCAGTAGAACGTGTAGTAGCCGGTGTGCAGGTTACTGGTGTCCAACGTCCACTTCGGTGTCGTTGAGGTGCTGACGTAGGCGTCCTGGAACATCCAGCCGAGCACGCCCGAGTCGACCCGACCGTCGAAGAACGGATAGTTGGTCGTGTCCATGCCATTGCACGGGGCCTGGCACGTCGAGACCGTGTGCCGCATCAGCGACTCGGAGTAGTCCTCGTTCACGAACGTGAGGCTCTGACCCCGCGTCACCACCGGCGGCCCGGCAGCGGCACCGGACGTGCCGCCGTTGCCAGGCAGGTACTGCATGCCCAGGATCTGCACCACGTTCGTCGCGGGACCGGGCGTGGGTCGCTTCTCCGGGTGGTCGCAGTGCGCGCAGGTCGGCTGATCCGGGTACATCGACCACGGGTGGTTGATCGTGGTGCGGATGATGCGATGGAGCGTCGCTCCGGGGTGGCCGGCAAGGAACGGCGCGCAGCCGGACCCGGCCGGCGGCGGCGCGGCGCGGTCGACGTAGACGCCGGCGAACACCATCGCGTCGGGGTAGGCGAACTGCTTGGCCAGATAGCTCCCGTTGATGGCCAGCCGATCGCCCTTGTGCACGTAGGCCCGCCACCTGTACTGCGACAATCCCATCTGGTAGTCGTTGCTCGGCCACAGGCCGTGGTGGCCGATCACCCTGCTGTCCAACAGCGTCGTGCCGGGGAACCCGGGCAGCCCTTGCTGCGGGCACGGGTTGGCCCGCGACCCGAGATTGGACAACACCGCATCGGTGCCGCCGGCGTGCAGATGGCCGGCCGACACCACGATCGTCCCGCTGTAGGGAGCGGTCCAGACGATGCCGACCCCCGGCTCGAACGTCGATGGTGTCGGGTTGGACGTCATGGTGCCGCGGTTCTGCGACGTACGGGCCACTCGGCTCAGCTGCACCGGCCACGCGTAGTGCCCACCGGTGCGCGGCACGTTGAACGTCCCGCCGAAGATCTGCGGCGTCAACGCATGGAAGTCCCAGTGCTTGGCCTGCTGGATCTGGTCGTGCGTGCCATAGACGAAGCGAATCTGGAACCTTATGTAGATCGTGCGCGACTGCGCAGTCATGTTGTGCAACATCGACAGCACGCCGAGCTGCTTTCCCTGCGTGACCTGGAGACCGTATCGACGTCCTTGCGCGTAGGCCGGGTCTGCCTTCGCCCGCTCCGCGATCGACCCGCCGGTCATCTCCTCGCCGGTGCCGTAGAGCCAGTCGAGATAGCTCGGGTTGGCCGGGTTCGCGAGCAGCAGGTGCACGTGGTGCGTGTGCACCTCGCTTCCCGGCACCTTCTTGCCCTGGGCATCCAGGACGTAGGTGTGCACCTCGGTCGTGTAACCGCTGGCCGCCGCGGGCGTGAAGTCGAGGCGACTGACGTCCGAGCCCGCGGTCACGACGTACGGTCCGAAGTCGAGGTTCAGCGTCTGCGTGGTCCCCGCCGGCTGCGGTGCCCAACCGGCCGCCCGGTTGCTCGGAGTCGGGACCGGCGGCGGCGGGAAGGTCGGGTCGCCGAACTGTCGCCACGCCGCCTGCGTGGCAGCCTGCCGCCAGTCTTCGTGCTGTGTGGCCGACGACGACGGGAGCCCCACCGCGGCCGTCGCAACCAGAGCGATCGCCACTACCAGGCGCTTCACGAAGACCGGCCTCCTACCCGCCCCCCTTACCCGCGGACACGGAAGCCGGCTGGACGGCTCCAGCGTCTGTTTTAGCCGCCTTTGCCCCGGTTGGCAACGGAGCTATGCACGATGTGGCGAGGATTCGGGGTCGTTGCATGCTGTCGGGGTGATGGCGGAGCCGGGTGCGTGCCCGAGTGCGGTGCGACGGCCGCTGATGAGGCAGCGTTGGGAGGCGCTGACGTTCGTGCACTGGTCCTACGAAGCGAGCGTCGTGCAACGGCTCCTCCCCGAAGGTCTGATGGTCGAGCCCTACGACGACCGGGCCTGGGTGGGGCTGATCCCGTTCCACATGCGGGTCGGCCTGCGACGCAGTGCCGGCTGGCCGTGGCTCGGCCGCTTCTGCGAGACGAATGTGCGCACCTACGTGCGGGATGCCGCGGGCCGGTCGGGCATCTGGTTCTTCTCCCTCGACGCATCCCGGCTGGCCGCAGTCCTCGCCGCCCGGGCCGGCTACGCGCTGCCCTACTTCTGGTCAGCGATGTCCCTGACCAGATCGGGCCGCTCCGTTGATTACGCCTGCGAGCGACGGTGGCCCGCCCCGCGCGCGGTGCACAGTCGAGTGTCGATCGACATCGGGGAGCCCTACAGCGCCACGGACCTGACCGATCGCGACCATTTCCTCACCGCTCGCTGGACGCTGTTCAGCGACGGGATCTGGGGGCTTCGCTACGCCGACGCCGAGCACCGCCCGTGGCCGCTGTGGCGAGCCGAGCTTCGTGAGCTGCGCGACGGGCTCGTCGAGGCCGCCGGCCTTCCGGCCCCGACGGGGGCGCCGCTGGTGCACTTCTCCGAGGGGGTCGACGTCCGGATCGGATGGCCGCACCTGGACCGCTGACCCACGGCCCCGTCATGGCTCACACCACGCGGTAGGTCTCGCCGCCGACCGAGACCTCGTCGCCGCGGACAAGCTGCCGGCCGCGACGAGTCTCGGGCTCGGCGTTCACGCGCACCTGACCCGCGGCGAGCAAGCTCTTGACGTCCGAGCCGGCGCCCACGACGTCGGCGAGCTTCAGGAACTGGCCGAGGCGGATCATCGAGTCCTTGATCTGCACGTCACGCATGGTGTCCATCATCGCGGGCACCCTGAGGAGATGGAGAACATGCCGAGTCCGGCCAAGGCCGAGCGCAACCAGCGGCGCAAGCTCGCCTTCATTCCTATGTGGCCGATCGTCGGCGCGATCGTTGTCGTCGTCGCACTCGTGCTCTGGGGTCACTGACCGGCGTCAGCGGGTGACCGGCGTCCAGGACGTCGAGTCACGCAGCACCGGCTTCAGCACCTTGCCGCCGGGGTTGCGCGGCAGCGGGTCGGCTCGCAGTGACACGAACTGCGGCACCTTGAAGTCGGCCAGGCGCTCGCGCACGAACGACATCACGGCAGCCACGTCGAGCTCCTGTCCGGGTGTCGGGACGAGGACGGCGCCGACCTTCTCGCCCATCATC
>JAVEEH010000322.1 GCA_030840545.1 Frankiaceae bacterium
CGGCCAAGGCCGCGGTCGAGATCCCGTCGCCTTACGCCGGCGTGGTCTCGCAGCTGCATCACGGGGAGGGCGAGACCGTCGATGTCGGCTCGCCCATCATCACGTTCGACACCGACCCGTCCGGGGCCGCCGGTGACGGGGGTGCGACGGTCGCGGCCGAGGTCGCCGGCCCGCCGCAGTCGAAGATCGCCGCCGCAGCCGACATGGTGCCGCAGGTCCCGCACGAGCCCGGTCTCATCGGCGGGCCGGCTCCGAAGGCCGGCTCGGAGGAGAAGATCGAGGTCCTCGTCGGCTCGGGTCCCAAGACCGGCAAGCTGACCCGTCGTCCGCGCAAGGTCCCGGCGGGTCCGGCGCCGACGCCGACCAGGGTGCCGCCGCCGGCGCGGGTCTCGGCCGCCGCTGTCGGTGCCCACGCGGCCGAGGTCGCCGCTGAGGTGCACGTGCTCGCCAAGCCGCCGGTGCGCAAGCTGGCTCGCGACCTCGGCGTCGATCTGCGCTCGCTGCGCGGCAGCGGACCCAACGGCACGATCACCCGCGACGACGTGGAAGCGGCCGGGGGCAGCGCGGGCCCGGCGGTTACGCCGGCGTCCGCGGCGCCGGCTCGTCTGGTCGAGTTCGACCCGGCCACCCGTGAGCAGCGGGTGCCGATCAAGGGCGTGCGCAAGGCCACTGCGGCAGCGATGGTCGGGAGTGCGTTCACCGCGCCACACGTGACGATCTTCACGACTGTCGACGTCACTCCCATGATGGAGACGGTCGAGCGGCTCAAGTCATTGCCGGACTTCGCGAACGTCCGCGTGTCGCCGCTGCTCGTCGTCGCCAAGGCGTTGCTCGCGGCGGTCAAGCGCAACCCGATGGTCAACTCCAGCTGGGAAGAAGCTGCCCAGGAGATCGTCGTCAAGGACTACGTCAACCTCGGCATCGCGGCCGCCACCCCGCGCGGACTGATCGTCCCCAACATCCGCAGTGCTGACCGGCTGTCGCTGCCTGAGCTGGCCGGCGAGCTCGGTCGGCTCGTCGCGACCGCGCGGGACGGCAAGACACAGCCGGCGGACATGCAGCACGGCACGATCACGATCACCAATGTCGGGGTGTTCGGTGTCGACAACGGGACGCCGATCCTCAACCCGGGCGAGTCCGCCATCCTGTGTTTCGGTGCCATCCGGGACATGCCCTGGGTGCACGAGGGTCAGCTAGCCGTCCGCAAGGTGACCCAGCTCTCGCTGTCCTTCGACCATCGCATCGTCGACGGCCAGCTCGGCTCGCAGTTCATCGCCGACATCGCAGCGTTGCTCGCTGACCCGTCGCTGTTCCTCGCCTGGTCCTGACGGTTATGGCGGTGCAGGTCGACGGCTCGCTCGCCGGCGTCGACTGGGATCAGTGCAAGCGCGACCTTGCCGCCGACGACTTCGACAACGGCCGGAACGCCGAGGCACTGCGCCGATCGTTCGAGAACTCCCAGCACGTCGCGTTCGCGCGAGACGGCGACCGCGTGGTCGGCATGGCCCGGCTGCTGTCCGACGGCGTGTGCAACGCCTATCTGATCGACGTGTGGACGTTGTCGTCGTACCGCCGGCGCGGCCTCGGCCGGGCCATGGTCGACCGGCTCTGTGCTGCCGTCCCCGGCCAGCACGTCGGCTTCCAGACCGACGATGCGCAGGACTTCTACGCCGCCCTCGGCTTTCGCAAGCAGCCGGAGTTCATGTCCACCGTCGTCGGCACCTGGCTGGACAACGTCGCCAACAGGGCAGCGGCAGCAGCCGGTGAATGATCGTGCATGCGAAAGGCCGGCCCGTGGGTCACGGACCGGCCTTCGGTGCAGGTTGCGTCAGTAGACGGGGCGCTCGTCGACCACGCGCTCGTCGACCACCGCACCGGTGCGACGGCGGGGGCCGAAGACCAGCAGCGTCACGATCAGGCCCAAGGCTCCGGCGATCATGAGGATGACGCCGATCGTCTGGATGCTCACGCCGGACACTGTGGCGTGGACCGCGAAGGTCAAGATGGCGCCGATCGCGATGAGGAAGATGCTCGCGCCGATACCCATGTTGTTGCTCGCTTTCGTCGTCGTGGACCGGTCTGGGGTCCGGCCTCTTGGCTGTGGGGTTGATACCCCGCTGCGACGGCGGCAACACGCGAACTCGCACGGCCGATCGGGTGACTCAGGCCACTTCCGGGCTCAGAACGCGGACTCGGGCAGGTCCATGACCTCGAGGTTGGTGCCCTCGACGACGATGCGCTCCGCGGTCAGCAGGGGCAGCCGGCTCTGCGCGAAGAACCTCGCGGCCGCGACCTTGCCCTCGTAGAAGTCGCGGTCTCGGCCGTCCGCGCCCTCGGTCAACCGCAGCAGCGCGACGTCGGCCTGACGCAGCAGGAGCCAGCCGACCACCAGGTCGCCGAGCGAGAGCAGGAGCCGGCTGGTGTTGAGGCCGACCTTGTAGAGGCTGCGGACGTCTTCTTCGGTGCCGGTCAGGAACTCGACGAGCGTCCCGACCATCGCCTGCACGTCGGAGAGGGCGGTCGCGAGCAGGGCCCGCTCGTTCTTCAGCTGCCCGTTGCCGGCTTCGGAGTCGGCAAACGCGGTGATGTCGTTGAGCAGCGCCGTCAGCGCCTGTCCCTGGTCGCGCACGATCTTGCGGAAAAAGAGGTCCATACCCTGGATCGCGGTCGTGCCCTCATAGAGGGTGTCGATCTTCGCGTCGCGGATGTACTGCTCGATCGGGTAGTCCTGCAGGAACCCGGACCCACCGAGGGTCTGCAGCGACTGCGAGCCGAGCAGCTCGTAGGAGCGTTCGGAACCGACGCCCTTGACCAGCGGCAGCAACAGGTCGTTGAGACGGATCGCGGCCTCGTCGGTCTCACCGCGGGCTTCGGCGATCTGCACGGCGTCCTGCTGGGTCGCGGTGAAGACCATGAGGGCGCGCAGCCCCTCGGCGTAGGACTTCTGCAGCATCAGGCTGCGGCGTACGTCGGGGTGGTGGGTGATCGTGACGCGCGGCGCTGACTTGTCGGTCATCTGGGTCATGTCTGCGCCCTGGACGCGGGTCTTCGCGTAGTCGAGCGCGTTGAGGTAGCCGGTCGACAACGTCGCGATGGCCTTGGTGCCGACCATCATGCGTGCGCTCTCGATGACCTGGAACATCTGCGCGATGCCGTCGTGTACCTCGCCGACGAGCCAGCCGACCGCGGGCTCGCCGTCGCCGAACGTCAGCTCGCACGTGGCGGAGACTTTGAGGCCCATCTTCTTCTCGACGTTGGTGACGTAGACGCCGTTGCGGGCGCCGAGCTCGCCGGTCTCCCAGTCGCAGTGGAACTTGGGTACGACGAACAGCGACAGACCCTTGGTGCCCGCGCCGTGGCCCTCGGGGCGGGCGAGGACGAGATGGACGATGTTCTCCGGGACGTCCCACTCGCCGCTGGTGATGAAGCGCTTCACGCCTTCGAGGTGCCAGCTGCCGTCGGGCTGGGCGATCGCCTTGGCGCGTCCCGCTCCGACGTCGGAACCAGCGTCTGGCTCGGTGAGCACCATCGTGGCGCCCCACTGGCGTTCGATCATCGTGACGGCGAGGCGCTTCTGCTGTTCCGTGCCGAGGCGATGCAGGATCTGCGCGAACGCGGGACCGGCGGCATACATGTGGATTGCCGGGTTGGCGCCGAGGACGAACTCACTGGCCGCCCAGACGATCGAGCGGGGTAGGCCCGGGCCACCGAGCTCGACCGGCAGCGACATGCGGTCCCAGCCGCCGTCGGTGAGGGCCCGGTAGGAACGCTTGAACGACTCGGGCACCGTCACCGTCTTGGCGGCGGGGTCATAGACGGGCGGGTTGCGATCGCCGTCGGTGAAGGACTCCGCGAGCGGCCCTTCGGCGAGCGTGCGAACCTCCGCAAGGATGGAGCGGGCGGTGTCGACATCGAGGTCGGCGAACGCCCCGGTGCCCAACACCTCGCCCCGGCCGAAGACCTCGAAGAGGTTGAACTCAAGGTCGCGAAGGTTGGCCCTGTAGTGGCCCATCTGGCTCACCCCGGTGCTGACGGCGGTCCGGCGGGTGCTTGTTACCGGCCGGTGTTACCAGTGAGTAACAACTGTAGGTTACCCACAAGTAGCCTTCGGCATGCAAGTCCCCACGCTTGAACTGCTCAGAGCAGTGCGAGCCCGAGCCCGGCCGCTGCCGCCAGCAGGCCAGCGAGGGCGGACCCCCCGGCGTAGCAGGCCGCCGCCATCGGCCGGAAGTCCTCGGCGAGCCAGATCGTCTCCCAGGCCAGCGTGGACAGCGTCGTGAAGCCGCCGGCGAACCCGGCCCCGAGGACGAGGGCGGCCCGTGCCGACAGCCCGTGGTGGGCCGCCCAGCCGGTCACCAGGCCGAGCACGAACGACCCGGAGACGTTGACCGCCAGGGTCCCGAACGGAAATCGGCCGGGAGCTCGCGCGGTGACCGCCCGGTCGAGCAGCAGCCGGGCCACCGCTCCGAGCCCGGCCGCGACCCCGACGGCGAGGCTCAGCACGCGGTGTCTCGTGGCGCGCGGACGCACCGGCGGGCAGCCCGCGCGCCGAGAGCCGCTGCCACGACCCCGCCGACGATGCTCGCCAGCAGGTAGGCGATGCCGATGCCGGGCCGGCCGTGGGCGATCAGCTCATCGGTGGCCACTGCGATCGCCGAGAACGTCGTCCACGCACCGAGGACGCCGGTGCCCAGCAGCGGTCTGGCCCAGGTCAGCCCTGGCCACCGCCGGAGGAGAGTGACGACGAGGACGGCGAGGGCCGCCGCGCCACTGAGGTTGACCGCGAGGGTGGCCCAGGGGAACCCAGCGGTGGGCGCTCGCCATGCCTGCGTGACCGCGTAGCGGGCGAGGCCACCGGCGACACCGCCGAGGAAGACGAGCGAGATGGTCGAGAGGCGCAGCGGGTCGAGGTCGGGGTCGAGCGGCGCTGCGGCGGTCATGCCATCAGCATGCCGATGGCGGCGCGACGTCAGCCGGCGAGGGCGACCTGGGCCTGCTCGGCCGCAGCGGCGCGGACCGCGATGAGGTCCTCCCGCGCGATCTGCTCGATGGTGCGCAGCGAGGAGGCGACGTCGTCACCGAAGAGCTTGGTCGCCGCGACGGCTTCCTTCACCGAGCTGGTCACCATGGGGATCGGCACGGTGTCGAACTCCTCGGCAAGCCGGCGAGTGAGGTCGAGGACGAGGGCGAGCGGGCTGGGCCGGCGTACGGCGGGCACGATTCCTCCGGAGGGGCAAACGATGCTCGGTTGCCGAGTAGACGCCGCGGGGGTGCGGTCGGTTCCTGCCTGTGTTCCCACCGCCGGTTGAGGAAAAACCGGCGGATCGGTCAGCCGGTCGCCGTTCTAGGCTCCCTGCGATGACCGTGAGCTTCCCGCGCCAGTTCGCCCGCACCCGACGGTTCACGCTGGGTGAGCCGCGCAGCTTCTCGGTCTGTGCCGGCGGCCAGCGCGTGCTGTTCCTCCGCGCGATGGCGGGCGCCGACCCCCGCACCGGCCTGTGGTTGCTTGATCTCGGCTCAGGGGTCGAGCGGCTGGTGGTCGATCCGGCGAGACTGGCGGACGACCACGACCTTCCGGCCGCGGAGCGGGCCAGGCGCGAACGCGTCCGGGAGACCGCGAGCGGCGTCGTCGCCTATGCGGCAGACGACGCGGGCCAAGTGGTTGCCTTCGCATCGTCCGGCGAGCTGTGGGTCGTCGAGGTCGACTCGGGGGAGGCCCGCAGCCTGCCGGCGTCAGCAGGTGCGTTCGACCCGCGGCCGGACCCGGCCGGTCGCGCCATCGCCTATGTGAGCGGTCGCGAGCTGCGGGTCATCGAGGTCGACGGTTCGAACGACCGCGTCGTCGCGAGCGACCCCGACGAGGCGGTGAGCTGGGGACGCGCGGAGTTCGTCGCGGCCGAGGAGATGGCCCGCAGCCGGGGCTACTGGTGGGCACCCGACGGCTCGGCGTTGCTGGCCACCCGGGTCGACGAGACCGCGGTGCCGCTGCTCTGGATCGCCGACCCGGCTCATCCGGACCTGTCGCCGACGCCCGTGCGATATCCGCTGGCCGGCTCGGCCAACGCCGACGTGACGCTGCATCTCGTCCCGCTCGATGCACCGACGACGCCGATCGGCTGGGACCGCGAACGGTTCCCTTACCTCGCGCGGGTCGGTTGGGCGGCGGGGCACGAGCCGTTGCTGCAGGTGCAGAGCCGTGACCAGCGCACCACGCAGATCCTTGCGGCCGACGTCCGCGCGGGATCGACCCGGCTGTTGCACGAGGACACCGACGAGACCTGGGTCGAGCTGTTCCCGGGCGCACCCGTCTGGTGCGGCGAGGACGTCGTTCGGATCGCCGACGTGGGTGGTGCCCGGCGGTTGTTCGTCGGTGCCGAGCCGGTGACGCCGCCGGAGCTCTACGTGCGCGCCGTGGCCGGCGCCGATGAGGCCGCCGTCGTGTTCACGGCATCGGACGGCGACCCCACGCAGGTGCACGTCTTCCGCTGGTCGGTCACCGGCGTCGAACGGGTCACCGAGCCACCCGGCGTTCATGGCGCCGTCCATGCCGCGGGAAGCACCGTGCTGTCCTACGCCGGGCTCGAGCACGACGGGGGGATGCACCGGGTCGTGAGCGCCGGGTCGTCCTGGCCCGTCGCGTCGTGCGCGGAGACACCGGGCCTGATCCCCCAGGTGCATCTGCTCGCCCTGGGCGAGCGACGGTTGCCGGCCGGGCTGCTGCTGCCGCGCGACCACGTCGCCGGCACCAAGCTGCCGGTGCTGCTCGACCCTTATGGCGGCCCGCACGCGCAGCGCGTCATGTCCGCGCGGCGCATCTGGCTCGAGCCGCAGTGGTGGGCCGATCAGGGGTTCGCGGTGCTCGTTGTCGACGGCCGCGGCACCCCCGGACGTGATCCCGGGTGGGAACGTGAGGTCTGGCACAACTTCACCGGGCCGATCCTGGACGACCAGGTCGACGGCTTGCGTGCCGCGGCGGAGCTGGAGCCCGACCTCGACCTGACCCGGGTGGGTATCCGTGGCTGGTCGTTCGGCGGCTACCTGGCTGCCATGGCGGTGCTGCGTCGTCCGGACGTCTTCCATGCCGCGATCGCGGGCGCGCCGGTGACCGACCAGGGGCTCTACGACACCCACTACACCGAGCGCTATCTCGGCCGGCCGCAGGACGAGCCGGAGGTCTACCGGCGTAACTCGCTGCTCGACGATGCAGCGTCGTTGTCCCGTCCGATGCTGCTCATCCACGGACTCGCGGACGACAATGTGCTGGCCGCTCACACCCTGCAGCTCTCACAGCGGCTCACCGAGGCCGGTCGCCCGCACTCGGTGTTGCCGCTCACCGGTGTGACCCACATGACCCCGCAGGAATCCGTCGCCGAGAACCTGCTGCTCCTGCAGGTCGACTTCCTCAAGAAAGCCTTGGACGGCCGTCACCACTGAACGAGCTTCCAGATCTCCGGTCGGCGGTCTCCCTCCTCGTCGATACCTGCGAACAGAGTCGCGGCACGCTTGAGGTGCGTCATTGCCTCGTCCCCGTGGTTCGTCGCGTGCAGGAGGTCGGCGAGGTTGGTGTGCAGGGCGGCCGCGCGATGGCGGTCGCCGTGGCTGTTGCCGATGGCGAGCGCCTCCCGCGCGGCGGCGACTGCCGCGGTCAGGTCCGAGCGTTGGGCGTACAACCGGGAGAGGTTGTTGAGCGCGGCCACGGCGCTGCTGGGATCGGGCAGCGGCCGCGCCCTGGCCAGGCTGTCCTCGAGGAACCGCTCGGCAGCCGCCAGGTCGTTGCGCCGGAGTGCGACCATGCCGAGGACGTCGAGCGCCTGGGCCGCCGCGGCCGCATCGTCGATCCCGGCGGCGAGGTCGAGGGCTCGCTCAGCGGTGCCCTGCGCGCGGGCGTCGTCGCCGCGACGGTAGGCAATCAGTGCTTGGTCGGCGACAACCCGAGCAACGAGCGCCCGGTCTGCAGCCGCGACGGTCTGCAGCAGATCCAGCGCGGCCCGGGCATGGGCCTCGGCCACGCCGTAGTCACCCAGGCGGTGATGCACGTCGGCGAGTCGATGCTCGACGGCAGCTAGCCGCGTCACCTCGGGGTCAGCGGCGTCGCCGCCGACGAAAGTCGCGGCAGCCGCCTCGTAGGCAGCCAGTGCCTCGGGGTATCGACCGAGGGTCGTCAGGAGCTCACCGGCAACGAAGTGCGCTGCAGCTGCGGGGTGGCCGAGGGATCGGGCCTGCTCCACGTGCCCAAGGGCTTCGACGTGGGCGAACAGTGCGCGCGCCTCGACAGCCGCCTGCCAGTACCAGTGCGCCGCTTCGCCCAGTCGCCCGCCTTCGTGCAGATGCCGGGCGACCGTGCCGGCCGCGACAGGAGCCGGCCGACGCAACAGGGCGTCCGCGGCCCGACTATGCAGCAACCGGCGGCGTCCCGAGCCGATTCGATCGTCGACCACCTGTCGCAACGCGGCGTAGGGAAAGTCATAGGTGGGCGCTCCGTTCGCAGCCGACTCCGTCTCGGCGAGCAACCCGGTCCGAACGCCGTCCTCGACCGCGTCGACGGTCTCGGTCTCCCCGCGTCCGCTGGTCGCGCGGAGGAGGTCGAGGTCGACCCGACTGCCGAGGATGGCCGCCGCCGCCAGGACCTGTTGCGTCATCTCGGCCACCCCGGCCAAGCGGGCGAGCAGTCCCGCGCGGACATCGGCGGGAATCGTGGGCGGCGCCGAATGGCTGTCGGCCGCCGATCGCAAGGCGCGGGCATAGCCGGCGACCAGGAACGGCAGGCCGCCGGTTTCGCGATGCAGCTCATCGATGCGCTCGTCCGTCGTCTGCACCCCCGCTGAGCGCAGCACCGCCCCGACCTCGTCGCGGTCGAGCGATTGCAGCGCGACCACCTGGCCGGCTCCGGCGCCGTCGGCCTCCGTCAGCGCCGCGACCAACGGCGACTCGTCGGACGAGTCGTCGAGATGCCCGACGGCGATCAGCAGCGGAATGTCGGGCATTCGCCGGACCAGGTAGGCGAGCAGCTCAGCCGACGGCTCGTCGGCGAAGTGCGCATCGTCGATGATGATCGTTGCCGGTCCGCCTGGTGCAGATGCGCCGGCAGCAGTGACGAGTGCGTCACCGATCGCGGCATAGAGGCGCACGACGGCGCCGGGCCCGTCCAGGGGCCCGGCGACGGGTGCGCCAGGGTCGGCCAGCTCGGGGACGAGCCGGGCGATCTCGGCGCGGGTGTGCGCGCCGAGCCGGTCGGCCAGGTCGGGCTGAGTGTGTGTGGCGACTCGCAACAGCTCGACGATGAGGCCATAGGCAAGGACTCGCTCGCGCTCATGACAGCGCGCCATGACGACACGTCCGCCACCTTGCTGGGCCGCACGAGCGAGCTCGGTCAGCACTCGCGTCTTGCCGATGCCGACCGGTCCGGTCACGTGAAGTGCCCGACCCGTGCCGGCAGTCCCGGACAGTGCCACCTCGATGGCTGCGAGCGCCGTCTCCCGACCGACCAGAGGCGGTTCGTCGTAGACCACAGCCGGGGGGTCGAGGGCAGGTCCGGGGCGATGCTCCGCCGATGCCGCCGCTCGCGACTGCGCCGGTGGCGCGAGCTGGTCGACCCGCACCTCGTCCGCCAGCCTGCGCGTCTCAGGAAGCGGACCGACCCCCAGCTCCTGGTCGAGCACCCGGACGCATGCGCGGTACTGCTGCAACGCCGCGGAGCGCTGACCCATCCACGCGTGCAGCCGGATCAGCGACTGGTGCGCCGGCTCGTGCAGCGGGTCGAGCGACAACCAGCGGCGGGCGTGGCCGAGCGCAGTAGGGAGGTCGCCGGACTCCACGCCCACGTCCACGAGCTGTTCGAGTACGCCGGCGAGCTGCTGCCGGAGACCGTCGGCGGTGAAGTGCAGCCAGTCGTCGAAGTCGGGTGCGTCGCGCAGGGTGAAGCCGGCGAGGAAGTCATCGCGGTAGATGCGGGCGGCCTGATCGAGCGACGTGATGTCGTCGGCGGCCGCAAGTGTCGCGAACTCGCGAGCGTCGCTCTCCCAGGCGTCGGCGCGAAGCTGCACGGCAGCGCGGTCGACGACAAGGACGTCGCCGACCGCAGCAGCGGTGACCGACAGTGTGCGCCGCAACGCCGAGCGCGCGCGAAGCTCGTCCGAACCAGGCCAGAAGAACGTCGCCAGGCGCTCGCGGCTGTGCGGGTGATCCTCCAGACAGAGATAGGCGAGCAGCGCGACAGCTTTGCGGGTGTCGAACGAGACGGTCAGCCCGTCACGCTGGACGAGCGGGGTCCCGAGCAGCGACAGGCGAAGCACCGCCCCACGGTAACCGCGGGACCGCCGGACGCCTTGTTCTTCGTAACGCTGTCGGAACGCTCGGATGGGACGTTGCGACAGACCGGAGCAGCGGAGGCGAAGCGGTGCGAAACGGCGTCCCGGTGCGGAGTCCGGTCGTAGTCTCGGTTCCGCGCCCACGGGAAGCGACCAGGTTGTCGCCGACAGTGCGGCACCCAGGAGGGGGCATGGCGAATTCGGCCGATCTCGAGTCGGTGGGCGTGCCCGCTGACGAGGCCCCACTGCGCATCGAAACCACAGCTGGCGACCCGCCGTCGACCGCGCCCCGGCGCGGGTTGCGTCGGCGACGCGAACCGGTGGCTGCGGTAACGGTTGGCCCGGACGGCGCCCCGCCGATCGCTGCGCCAGGGTTCGACATCGCACCCAACGACCCCATCCTGTCCTTCTTCCAAGGAGCGTCGGGCGCAGTCGACATCGCCTCGCTGGAGCTCGACTCCCCGGCTCTGCAGCAGATGCGCGCGGCCGGTGTCGTGCTCGTCGTCCCGCTGGTGACCTCGGGCGAGCTCATCGGCCTGCTCAATCTCGGATCCCGGCTCTCCGAGCGCGGTTACTCCAGTGACGACCGGCAGCTGCTCGACACCCTCGCCGGCTATGCAGCCCCGGCGATGCGCGTGGGGCAGCTGGTTCAGCAGCAAGAGGTCGAGGCGCGCACCCGGGAGCGCATCGAACAGGAGCTGAAGATCGCGCAGCTGATCCAGCAGCAGTTCCTGCCCAAGTCGGTGCCCGACCTGCCGAGCTGGCACCTCGCCGCGTTCTACCGGCCGGCTCGCACGGTGGGCGGAGACTTCTACGACTTCATCGCCCTGCCGGACGGTCGAGTGATGATCGTCGTCGGCGACGTCACCGATAAAGGGGTGCCCGCGGCGCTGGTGATGGCGAGCACGCATGCGCTGCTCCGGTCCAACGGTCCGCAGCTCGTGGCGCCAGGTGCGGTGCTCGCCCGAGTGAACGACCTCCTCTGTGAAGACATCCCGGCGCACATGTTCGTGACGTGTCTCGTGCTGGTCCTCGATCCGGTGACCGGGGAGATCGTGTTCGCAAACGCGGGCCACAACTTGCCCTACGTGCGAACAGCGGAAGGCGTGGTCGAGCTGCGCGCCACCGGCATGCCGCTCGGGTTGATGCAGGGCATGGCCTACGAAGAGAAGTCAGCCGCCCTCCATGCGGGTGAGTGCCTGCTGTTGCACAGCGACGGGTTGGCGGAGGCGCACAACGAGCAGCGCGAGATGTTCGGCTTCCCCCGCCTGGCGCAGCTGGTCGGCCTCGAGTTGTCCGGCGAGGACCTCATCGACACGTGCATGGCCGAGCTGACGCGGTTCACCGGGGACACAGCCGAGCTGGAGGACGACATCACGCTCGTCACCCTCGAGCGACTC
>JAVEEH010000351.1 GCA_030840545.1 Frankiaceae bacterium
CGCGACCTGGTACGCACCCGACAACGCGGTGCTCTCGATCGTCGGCGACGTCGAGACGCCCGCCGCGCTCGAGGCGGTCAACCGCTACTTCGCCGGCATCCCCGCGAAGGGCGGCTTCCCGGCCGCGCCGGACAGCTCGCTGCCACCGGTCATCGGCGAGGAGGTACGGCGCACCGTGCCCGACCGGGTGCCGCTGCCGCGCATCTTCATCGGCTACCGCTGCCCGCCGTTCGGCTCCACCGGCTACGACGCCGTCGAGGTGCTGGCGACCGTGCTCGGCGGCGGTCGCGGCAGCCGGCTCTACAAGGCACTCGTCCTCGACCGTCCGTTGCTGCAGCCGCCGGACGACGCCGTCCTGTCGCCGTGGCCGTTCGTCGGGGGAGCTGCGCTGCTGGTCGCCGACCTGCCGCCCCGCGAAGGTGTCGATCCGGACGAGCTGGAGGCGGCCTACCACGAGGTCGTCGCCGGCATCGCCGATGGTGTGAGCGACGACGAGATGGAGCGGGCCCGCGCGCTGATCACCAGCGACTGGCTGCACCACCTGTCGACCGTCGACGGGCGGGCCGACACGTTCAGCCAGTTCACGACGCTGTTCGACGAGCCCGCGCTCGTCAACGAGATGCTGCCGCGGGTGTTGTCCGTGACGGATGACGACCTGCGCCGGGTCGCGGCTGACGTCATCCGCCCCGACAACCGGGTGGTCCTGGTGTTCGAGCCGGCCGGTGAGCCGGACGAGGCGGCGGCATGACCGCGCAGACCGCGCAGCTCGTCAGTGAACGGCCGCAGCCTTCCGCGCCGCGGCCGTGGCGCTTCCCCGAGTTCACCCGGCTCGACGTCAGCGGGGGTCGGGTCATCGCCTGCCACCTGCCCGGCAAGCCGCTCGCGGTCGTCTCGGTCGTGCTCGACGCGGGTGCGGTGACCGAGGCCGCCGGCCACGAGGGCGTCGCCCTGCTCGTCGCGCGGGCACTTTCGGAGGGCACCGTTGACCGCGATGCCTACGCCTTTGCCGTTGCCGGAGAGCGGCTCGGCGCGGGCTGGCGGGCCGACGTCGACTGGGACTCGCTGCGTTGCGGCTTCGAAGTGCCCGCCGGTGAGCTGCCGGCCGCGGCCGAGCTGTTGGCCGAGGCAGTGCGAGAGCCCCGCTTCGACACCCCGACACTCGACCGCGTCCGCGACGAGCGCCTCGACGAGCTCAGGCTCGATCTGAGCCAGCCCGGGCCGCGGGCCGCTGCGGCGTTCGCGGCGGCCGTGTTCACCGCCGACAGTCGCTACTCGCGCCCCGACGGCGGGGACATCGGGTCGGTGTCCGGCATCACCAGCGACGACGTGCGTGCTTTCCACGCCACCCGGTTCGCTCCCGGGACGGCCACGCTGATCGTGGCCGGTGACCTTTCCGGCACCGACATCGATGCGCTGGGGCGCACGGTGTTCGACGGATGGAAGGGATCGCAGCCGGTGGCACCCCGACCGGCCGTGTCGGCCAACGGCGGTGACCGCCGGATCGTGCTCGTCGACCGTCCCGGCTCGGTGCAGTCGATGCTCTATGTCGGTCATGACGCGCCGGCTCGTCGTACGCCGGACTATGTGCCCATGACGACGATGGCCCTGGCGCTCGGTGGCATGTTCAACTCGCGGCTCAACTACCGCCTGCGTGAGGACAAGGGCTACACCTACGGCGCGTTCGGTGGGTTCGACTGCCGGCGGGACGGCGGTGTCTTCGTCGCCCGGACCGCGGTGCAGTCGGAGGTCACCGCGCCCGCGCTCACCGACCTGATCACCGAGCTGACCCTCATGCACGACGAGGGGCTCACCGCCGAGGAGCTCGAGCGTGCGCGCAGCTATCGCGCGGGCATCTTCCCGATCAACTTCGCCGGACCAGGAGCGGTCGCATCAGGGCTCGGCGAGCTGGTTGTGCACGGACACCCGGACGACCACTTCGACCGGCTGCGAGCGCAGATCCTCGCGGTGACGACTGAAGAGGTCAACGTCGCGGCCGGCGCCCGGATCCGTCCGGACGACCTGGTGGCGGTCGTCGTCGGCGATGCCGCGACCATCGCCGAGGATCTGCGTGCGACCGGCATCGGTCCCGTCGAGGTCGTCAAAGACGAGGACTGAGCCATGAGCGTCAGCGTCGCCGCGTCGCAGGTGCGTGGGCGACCCGACCGCTGGCTGCCGCGCCTCGGTGACCTGTTCCGTGCGCATCCCGAGCTCGTCACCGTGCTCCTCTGCGGGCTGGTGCTGGCAGTCGGCCAGCGCGGACCCGACCTGCCTGCCCAGGTCTATCGCGTCTTCCTGTTCCGGCAGCACGGGCTCGTCGCGTTCGACAGCCACTGGTACGCCGGACACCCGTTGCCCGGCTACTCGTTGCTGTTCCCGCCGTTGGCGGCGGTGATCGGGCCGCGACTCGTCGGCGCGCTCGCCTGCATCGCGGCCACCGCGGCGTTCACCCGGCTCCTGCGCGGGTCGCAACGGACCGGACACGACCTCGCGGTGCTGTGGTTCGCCGTCGTCAGCGTCGTCGACCTGGTGGTCGGCCGCCTTCCGTTCGCACTGGGGCTGGCGGCCGGCATCGGCGCGCTGGTCACGGCGCGAGACGGCCGCCGGATCTGGACGCTCCTGCTCGCTCTCGCGTGCGGTTGTGCCAGCCCGCTGGCCGGCGCGTTCCTGCTGCTGGCCGGCGTGACGTGGTTGCCTTCGGCCGGGTGGCGCCGGGTGCTGCCGTTCGCCGGGGCGGCCTTCGGCATTGCCGCCGCCGCCGCGTTCGGCGAAGGCGGCTGGTTCCCGTTCCCGGCCACGACCTTGCTGCCGGTGCTCGCGCTCACCGTCGGTGGGCTGCTGCTGGTGCCGCGGTCCGAGACCTTGGTGCGGCGCGGGCTGTTGATCTATGGGCTCGTGTCGCTCGCGCTGTTCATGTTCCGGAACCCCATCGGCGGCAACATGGTGCGGTTGGGTGCTGTCTTCGCTGGGCCGCTCCTGGCCTATGAGCTGGTGCGCGCCGGTCGGCGCGCTGTCCTGGCCGTCGTCAGCGTCCCGCTGCTGATCTGGCAGTTCTCGCCGCTGCCGACGTCGCTCGACATCGGGCAGCAGAACCCATCCGCGCATGCCGGCTACTACCGCGGGCTGCTGCACTACCTGGTGGCTCACGGGGGAGCATCAAGTCGGCTCGAGGTGCCGTTGACGAACGCGCGATGGGAGTCCGACTACCTCGCTACGAAGATCTCCCTGGCCCGCGGATGGGAGCGCCAGGTCGATCTCGGCCACAACAGCGTGCTCTACGACGACCAGCTGACGGCTGGCGCCTACCACGACTGGCTGCTCGCCACCGGCGTCCGCTGGGTTGCTCTGCCCGACGTCAAGCTCGACGCGTCCGAGACCGGGGAGAAGGCCCTGCTGACCGGGCCCACCCCGTCCTACCTGCGGCCGGCCTGGCACGACGCGCACTGGAAGTTGTGGGAAGTGCGCGATGCGCGGTCCCTCGTCAGCGGGCCCGCCACCTTGGTCCGGCTCGGGGTCTCCACGATCGACCTGCAGGCGAGCGCAGCCGGCACCGCGATCGTCCTCGTTCGCTGGACGAGGTTCTGGCGGGTCACGACCGGTGACGCGTGCGTCGCCCCGACCGCCGACGGTTGGACCCAGGTCCAGATGACCGCCCCGGGACCGATAACGCTGACCGCGAATGTCGGCCTGGGGTCGCTCACCGGAGCTGGTCAGAAAGGCTCCTGCAGCCAGCGCTGACCGGTCGGTGTCAGCTGTCCCGGGCCGGCGGTTTCCACTGTCGTCGCCAGCGTCGGGACCGGCCGTGGCGGACGAATGCGAGACGTTCTCGACGCAGCTCCGACTCCTCGGTGTCGTCGATCGGTGCCAGCGTCCCGACCACCCGGGTGAGCAACCAGTCGGCCAACGCCGGGTTGCGGGCGAGCGCCGGTCCGTGCAGGTAGGTGGCCACCACGCTGCCCTGCACCGCTCCGTCGCCCCCGTCGCCGTTGCCGATGCCTGCCCGCACCAGGGCCAGTGGCTGCGCGGCCGGGCCCAGCAGGGTGCGGCCGCCGTGGTTCTCGTAGCCGGTCAACGGGCCGGCGATCCCGTCGACCGCGGGGTCGCCGAGCAGCTCGCCGACGGCGCGCGAGCCGGGCAACCGGTCGGTTCGGCAGTCGATGAGGCCGAGACCGGCGTGCACCTCGCCGTGACCGTCGAGAAAAGTCTCGCCCAGGATCTGGAAGCCGGCGCACACCGCGAACACCTGCTTGCCTGCGTCGGCGGCCCGACGCAGCGTGCCGTCAGCGAGGCGCGACACGGCGAGCGTCTGTGCGGTGTCCTCGCCGCCTCCCAGCACGTAGATGTCCGCCTCACCGGGCAGCGCGTCGTCGACCCCGACGTCGATGGTCTCGGCGTCGATGCCACGCCAGCGGAGCCGCTGGGCGAGGACGCTCGCATTGCCGCCGTCGCCGTAGGTCCCCAGCAGTGCCGGGAAGACGAGGACGATGCGCACCGGGTCAGCCATCGCCGACGACCCGCCGGAAGGTCTGGAACGCCGTGTAGTTGGCCAGCACCTCGACTGGTCCACTGCCGTGCGCAGCCCGCAACGCGTCCGCCGGGTCGTCGACCCGCACATGATCGACACCGGCATAGCGCAGCCGCACGGCCACGTCGCGGGAACGTTCTCCGGACGCCACTGCATGTCGACCGCGCAGCACCTCGAACGGCACGTCCCACAGCCAGGACGGGTCGCGGCCATCGGCGGCGCGTGCATTGACCGAGACGACGACGGGCGCGTCCGGGCGCGACATGGCGAGCGCTTCCACCCAACCGGCCGGGTTCTTCGCGAGGAGCAACCGCAAAGGACGCCCCGCGAACGACGTCTCGAGATAGCGGCCCTCGACCGACGGGATGCGCGCCATCGCGGCGAACGCTGCACCCGGCGCAACACCCCAGTGCGCGGCCGCTGCGGCGGCGAGGGCCGCGTTGCCGACGTTGACCGCCCCCGGGATCGCAAGCTCCACGTCGTACGACGAGCCGTCCGGTGCCGTGACGGTGCGGTCGGTCACCGACCAGTCAGGCGTCGGGCGGGTGAGGCCGCAGCCGTTGCTGCGCCATCCCCGCCGGCCGTCGCGGGTCAGGATGTCGCCACACGCGGGGCACGACGTGGAGTCGAAGGTCCAACCCTGTCCGGCCGCGACCCAGACGACGTTCTTCGCTGCCGACGCCGCCCAGACGACCAGAGGGTCGTCGGCGTTGGCCACGACAGCGAGTGCGTGCGGCCCGGTCAGCGCGTCGTGCCAGATGCCCGCGAGCCGCCGAACCTCTGCATAGCGGTCGAGCTGGTCGCGACTCAGGTTGAGCAGGACGACCACTCGTGGTTCCACGGCCTCGACGACGCGGGGGAGGAAGGGCTCGTCCACCTCCAACACGCCCAACCGGCTGGTCGTGTCCGCCGTGAGGGCAGCGGTCAGCCCGGCCGGAAGGTTGGCGCCGCCGGCGTTCGAGACGACGGGTTCGACCGTCTCGAGCGCGGCCACGAGCAGGGTGCGGGTCGTCGTCTTGCCGTTGGTGCCGCTGACGAGCGCGAGCTCACGACCCCCGGCCGCTCGGGCCATCGCCGTCGGGTCGATGGCCAGGATGACCCGGCCGCCGATCTGGGTGCCGGTGCCGCGTCCGGCCAACCGCGACAGCCCGGCCGCCGTGGCGCCGGCCGCGCGAGCGACCTGGTAGCGGGCCGTCACCCCTTGACGTGGGCGCGCGCGATGACGACGAACGTCCCGAACAGGGCGAGCGTGAGCACACCCACGATCGGCAGCACGGTGCGAATGACCCGGTTGGGCGCGTCCGCAAGCGCCTTGGCGAGCACGAAGCTGCCACCCCACAGAGCGATGCTCAGCACGCCGAGCGCGATGGCGTACTTCTCCTCCAGAGCCACGTCGTCAGCCTAGCGACCGGGCGTCGAACCGCGATGCTGCGGGTCAGCCCGATGGTCCTGCCCGGCCGCCGCGCCGTGCCGGGAGAGGGCCCGCGCGGTATTCACGACCGCGACATGGCTGTAGGCCTGCGGGACGTTGCCGAGCTGGCGACGGAGAACGGGGTCGAACTCCTCCGCCAGGAGGCCGACGTCGTTGCGCAGCGCGAGCACCCGCTCGAGCACCTCGCGTGCCTTTTCCTCGCGGCCCGCGAGGTGGAGTCCGTCGGCGAACCACAGCGTGCAGGCGATGAACGCGCCTTCTCCTCCGTCGAGCCCGTCCTTGACCGAGTCGTTGTCATAGCGGTCGACGAAGCCGGCACGGGTCAGCTCCCGCTCGATGGCGTCGACCGTCCCCACCACGCGTTCGTCGTCACCCGGCAGGAATCCGACCTGTGCGATGAGCAACGCCGAGGCGTCGATCGCCGTCGACCCGTAGGACTGGGTGAACGTCTTGCGTTCGGCGTCGTAGCCCTCACGACACACCTGCGCGTGAACCTCGTCGCGCAACGCACGCCACCGCTCGACGGGACCCTCCAGGCCGAACCGCTCGACCGCTCGGACGGCGCGGTCGAAGCCCGCCCACGCCATCACCTTGGAGTGCACGAAGTGTCTTGGCTCGCCGCGCATCTCCCACAACCCGTGGTCGGGCTCGGTCCATCTGGACTCGAGGACGCCCAGGAGCCCGAGCTGTGTCGCCCACGTGTCCGACTCGGTGTCGGTCGACAGCCCCAAGCAGCGATCGAGGTGCAGCGTGTCGAGCACCTCGCCGTAGACGTCGAGCTGGAACTGCCCCGAGGCTGCGTTGCCGATGCGCACCGGTCCCGACCCCTCGTAGCCCGCCAACCAGTCGAGCTCGGACTCCGGGAGTCGCCGTTCACCGGCGAGGCCATACATGATGCGCAGGTCCTGCGGGTCGCCGGCGATCGCGCGCAACAGCCACTCGCGCCATGCCTTGGCCTCTTCCTCGAAACCCGAGAACAACATGGCCTGCAACGTCATCGTCGCGTCGCGAAGCCAGCAGTATCGGTAGTCCCAGTTGCGGCTGCCGCCGATGGCCTCGGGCAGGCTCGTCGTCGCGGCAGCGACGATGCCCGCGGTCGGCGAGTAGGTGAGCGCCTTCAAGGTGATGAGGGAACGCACCACGGCGTCGCGCCACTCGCCGTCGTAGGTGCAGCTCTTCATCCACTCCGACCAGTAGGCCTCGGTCTCGGCCAGGGCGCGCTCGGCGTTGACCGCGCGCGGTGGCGGGAGGTGCGACGGCTGCCAGGTGAGGACGAACGGCACCCGGTCACCGGCTTCGACCGCGAACTGGCCGATGTGGGCGAAGTCGCGACCCTCCATCTCGACCGGCGTGCGGAGGTGGACGGAGTCGGGCCCGCCGACCGCGTAGAGACCGCCGTTGGCCCGGCGCAGCCACGGCATGATGGCGCCGTAGTCGAAGCGGATCCTGAGCTCGCAGGTGAGCTCGACGCGGCCGGAGATCCCTTCGACGATCCGGACCATGTCGGGCAGCTTGCCCCGGGGTGGCATGAAGTCGATGACGCGCACCGCGCCGGATGCGGTTTCCCACTCGGTCTCGAGGATGAGCGTGTCGCCGCGGTAGGAGCGGCGAGTGCACTCCTGCGCACCGTCCGGCGCGATCCGCCAGTGCCCGTCGTTCGTCGTACCGAGCAGGGCAGCGAAGCAGGAGGGCGAGTCGAAGCGCGGGAAGCAGAGCCAGTCGACCGAGCCCGTCCGGCTGACCAGCGCAGCGGTCTGCATGTCGCCCAGCAGCGCATAGCTCTCGATCGGCTGGGCGTTGCTCATGACCCGTAGGCTTGCAGACGTGATCGCCCGCGCCGCTGTTGCCCTCGGCGTGTCGGGTGCGCTTTCGATGGCCGTGACCGGATGCAACCCCATCCTGAGCAAGCGTGAAGTCGTCGTGCACTTCACCATCACCGCCACGCCCGAGCAGCATCGGGCCGCCCAGGCTGCGTGCACCGGGGTGGCGCCGCACACGCATCCCGAGCCGATCGTGCACGACAAGTACGCCTCGAGCCGCGTCGCCGATGTGCGGTTCCGCGTCGACAAGGCCAACGACCACGATCTGGCCCAGCTCTACAACTGCCTCGGCCGCCAGCCCGGGGTGCTCGGCGTATCTGACCCGCAGGACATGACTCGCTGACCGTTTCACTACGGCCGGTTCATAGGGGCGAAACACCGGGAACACAGAGCAGCATGACCGCTGCGACCATTGACAAAGACGTCATCCGGAGCACCATCCCGGCGCGCATCGACCGGCTCCCGTGGTCGCGGTTCCACACCCGCATGGTCGTGGCCCTGGGCGTCGCCTGGATCCTCGACGGCCTCGAGATCACGGTCGCCGGAGCGGTTGCGGCGGTGCTCAACAAGAACTCGACCCTGGGCCTGTCGGCCGGCAAGGTCGGCTTCATCGCGACGGTCTACCTCATCGGTGAGGTCGTCGGCGCTTTGGTGTTCGGGCGGCTGTCCGACAAATGGGGCCGCAAGAACCTGTTCATGGTCACGCTGGGTGTCTACCTCGTCGGCAGCGGCCTGACCGCCGCGACGTGGGATGCCTCGGCAGGAGCGGTCGTCTTCCTCTACGCGACGCGGTTCGTCGCCGGGATGGGCATCGGTGGGGAGTACGCCGCCATCAACTCGGCGATCGACGAGCTGATCCCCGCGCGCTATCGCGGCCGCACCGACATCGCCGTCAACGGCACCTACTGGGGCGGCGCCATCCTCGGGACGCTCGCCTCGTTGTTGTTCCTCAACGTGATGAGCCCGTCGGCCGGATGGCGAGTCGCCTTCCTCGTCGGCCCGGTGCTCGGACTCGTCATCCTGCTCGTGCGTCGCAACCTGCCGGAGAGCCCACGGTGGCAGATCATGCGCGGCCGCGAGTCCGCGGCGGAGGCCTCGATCGCCGCGATCGAGCGTGAGGTCGAAGCGACGGGCGCGACGCTCGAGCCGGTCGACGAGAGCAAGGCCATCGACATCAAGCCGACACATCGCACCGGCTATCTGACGTTGGTCAAGGTCCTCTTCCAGCGCTACCCCGGCCGGTCCACGCTCGGCGCCACGCTGATGATCACGCAGTCGTTCCTCTACAACGCGATCTTCTTCACCTACACGATCGTGCTGACCAAGTTCTATGGCATCTCCGCGAGCAAGGCTCCGATCTTCCTCATCGCTTTCGCCGTCGGCAACCTCGCCGGTCCGCTCACCATCGGCCGGTTGTTCGACACCATCGGACGCACCCGGATGATCAGCGGCACCTACCTGTTGTCCGGCGTGCTGCTGGCGGTGACGGCGTTCCTGTTCCAGGCCAACGTCCTCACCGCGACCACCCAGACGATCTGCTGGTGCGTCATCTTCTTCTTCGCGTCTGCCGGCGCCAGCGCGGCGTATCTCACGGTCAGCGAGATCTTCCCGCTGGAGGTCCGCGCACAGGCGATCGCGGTGTTCTTCGCGATCGCGCAGTGTTTTGGTGCGTTGGGTCCGGTGCTCTACGGCCACATGATCGGCGACGGCTCCAACCGGACCGCACTGTTCTACGGCTACCTGCTGGGTGCCGGCGTGATGATCGTCGGTGGCATCGTCGACGCCGTGCTCGGTGTCGACGCGGAGCAGAAGCCGCTCGAGGACGTCGCAGAGCCGCTGTCGTTCGTCCGGCGTACGTCCGAGTCGTTGGCTGGTTACGGGTCCAGCGCCGTTGCTCGCGGCGCCACGGGCATCACGGCGTCGCGCTAGACGTCGAGCGGGCCGTCCCAGGGTCGAGGCGGCTCGCCGTTGACCTGGCGCCGGAACTCGTCCAGGTACCACTCGGCGAAGGTCCGCATCACCTCGGTGCGCTCCAAGGTGAGCATCTGCTCGCGGCGGCAGAAGTCGTCGGCCTCGGCCATCAACGCCGCCAGCCGGTCGGCCGCCTCGACGACATGGGCGGACACCTGGTAGGCGAGGTCGACCGTGTCGTCGCCGCGGGCCTGCGCGGCGTCGACCTCGGCGTCCGGACGCTCGGCCGAGCTCGCATAGCGGGTGCCGAGCGTCTCGATGAGATCGAGCATCCGTTGCGGCACATCGGCGCGTGAGTCCTCCGCCACCGCGAGCACGGAGAACTCATGCATCAGCTCGTCGTGGTGCTGGCGGCCGGCGACGAGCACCCGCACCGGCACACCCACCAGCCGCACCTCGTGCAACGGGTCGTCCGAAGGGGAGTCGTCATAGCGACCCAACGGCGAGCTGGAGTGCTGGTCGCTCACAGCTCGGCCAGCCCTTCGATCTCGGCGAAGTCGGCCCAGGGATCGCGTTCGGTCGAGACGGTGAAGCGCAGCGTCTTGCCGTGCTGATGGAGCGAGACGTCCCAGTGATCGGCCAACCGGTCGAGCATCGCGATGCCCCGGCCGTTGGTGGCTTCACCACTGGCCCGCTGCAGCGTCGGCCTGCGACGCGACCCGTCCGTCACCTCGACGCACACGCCGTCCGAGACCTGACTGACGGCGAGCGTCAGCGGGGTGCGGGCGTGCAGCACTGCGTTGGTGACGACCTCGCTGGTGAGCAGCGCAGCAGTGTCGGCGAGCCCGTCGCGTCCCCAGGTCGAGAGCGCCGCGAGGACAAACCTACGCGCTTCGGTCACCGACCGGGCAGCAGGTGGCAGCTCGCACGAGAACTGCTGCTCCGTCATCCAGCTCCCCGCCGACAAGAACGAAGGTCACCGTATCGCGCCCCCCTGAACAAACCCGGCATTGCCCGCGGTTGGCACCGGAAGACCTTCGGTGACGGTCAGCCCGGCGGCAACGGCCGCGTCGTACGCCGCGTCGATGAGGGTGACGGGCAGGCCGGCGGCGTCGAGGAGCGACGCTGCGATCGCGGCGCGGAACCCTCCACCGCAGTAGACCCAGGTCTCGCCGCTCCTGCTCACGGTGCCCGCGGGGCCACGGGACGGGTCGAGGAGCTCGGCGAGCCGGGGGAGCGCCAGATGCAGGGCACCGGCGACGTGGCCGGCGACCCACTCCGGGCCGCTCCGGACGTCGAGGGCGCCGGCGCCGCCCGTCTCGGCCGCGGCGACGAAGCCGGCGAAGTCACTGACGGCATAGGAGGTGATCCGACCCGCATAGCCGCCGGACCACTGCTGCGGAGAGCCCACTGCGACGCCGATCGGGCGATCGATGCCCACCTGCGCAAGCTGCCGCGCAGTGGCCGTCACGGCGTCGGCACTCCCGAGCAGCACCACGCCTGCACCGGCGGGCAGGATCCAGGGGAGGTAGGCGGCCAGGGGACCGGTCGCCTCGACGTTCACGCTGCCGCGCAGGTGCGCCTGCGCGAACGACCGCCGGTCGCGCAGGTCGATGAGCCAGTGCCCGTCCGACTGCCGCTCCGCGAGCTCGAGCGGCTCGAGCAGTGGCGGTGGGCTCAGGTCGATCGGTGCCGGTCCCAGCGCGTTGAGCATCGCCAGGCGGGAGTAGTGCCGGGGGACCGGCCCGTAACCGCCCACCAGCCCACGAACGTAGGGGTCCTGCGCCGCAAGCAGCGCGGGGTTGACCTGGCGCTCCTCGCCAAGAGTGGCCGACGACGTGTCCGACGCCGGTGCGGCCGAGCACAGCGAGCCGAAACCGTGCGTCGGCAGCAGCATCACCTCCGTGGGCAGCTCCTCGACGAGGCGTCGTACCGACCGCCACTGGTCGCGGGCGAGCGGCCAGGTCCGGTCCGCGCCGTAGAGGTCGGTCCGCCCGACGGAGCCGTGCAGCAGTGAGCCGCCCGTGCACACGGCGACCGGTCGATCGGCGGACTCGATGACGTAGGCCACGTGGTGTGGCGTGTGCCCGGGCGTGGCCATGACCCGGACGCCGATCGCCCCGGCGCCGAAGGTCGTGCCCTCGGTTGCCGGCGCATAGCGGAACATCGGCTGTGGCTCGCCCGGGGGCACGACGTAGTCGGCGCGGTGTCGGCGGGCCAGCTCGAGCCCGCCGGACAGGTAGTCGGCGTGCCGATGGGTTTCGAGCACGAGCCCGACCTTGGCGTCGTTGACGCGTAACACGTCCTCGATGCGGTCGATGTCGCGCGGTGGGTCGACGACGACGGCCGTGGGCCCGTCGATGACGACATAGCTGCGGTTGCCGAGACAGGGCGTCTCGAGGCTCTCGATGCGCACGTGGTGTGACCTCCAGGTGAGACACGAAAAGTCATCTAAGCCACATAACTTGACGAAGTAACTCCACAAACATTAGCGTCCCCATCCGAAATGTCCAGTGCGGCCACGCCGCCGAACACACAAAGGAGATCGCATGACCGACGTGGTCGCGAGACACGCCGGCCGTCGCCTACCGCTAGGGCTCGCATTGGTCCTGGCGCTGGGAGTGCTGGTCGGTGCGACACATACCGGAGCGTCTGCCTCGACGCAAGTCGTTCGTTCCATCGTCAAGGGCACGGACGGCAAGAGCTACTGGGTGACCAACCACCTGGTGCTGTCCTCGAAGACGGCATCCGCCGTTGCGGCCGACAAGCCGGCGGGACACCACGAATATCTGCTGGTGTGGGCAGGTGACGCCAACGCCGGCGACACCAAGGGCTCGGACATCCAGAGCACGCACCTGGGCATCAACCCGGTGAAGACGACGAACGAAGATGCTGTCGACGACCCGCCGGCACCGGACTTCCTCGCGGTCATCGACGCCGACAAGGGCACCCAGGACTACGGCAAGGTCGTCAACACTGCGACGGTCGGCCCGGTCGTCGAGAACGAGCCGCATCACATGCAGTACATCTGGCACAAGGGCGACAAGATCTACGCCGGCGGCCTGTTCAGCAGCGTGACCTACGTCTTCGACGTGTCCAAGCTGCCGGAGATCAGCCTGTCCGGCGTCTCGCTGCCGACCGACACCCCGTGCGGGTCCATCCCCGACGCGTTCTGGACGTTGCCCGACGGCACCGCCTACGGCACCTACATGGGTGGTCCGGTGTCGCCCGGAGCCTGCTCCTACACCGACGGCCAGGTCCGGCTCGGTAACGGCTACGGCGGCTCACCGGGCGAGATCGTGCACCTGTCCCAGACCGGGACGGTGCTCTCCGAGTCGCCTGCTGCCTCCGCGTCGAGCGAAGACAGCACGCAGTGCCCCAACTACCCGCCGATCCCGGGTCAAGCGACCTGCGCGAACCCGCACGGCATCCAGGTGCGCAGCGACCTCAAACGGCTGGTGGCCAGCGACTACGCCGAGCCGCGCAACATCGTGCTCGACCCGGTCAAGCCGCAGGACAACAAGCTGTTCAGAAGCACGGTGCGGATCTTCGACATCAGCAATGAGAACGATCCGAAGCTGGTGTCGGTCTCGACGATGCCGAACGGGCCGCGCACCGAACGCAACCCGGGACACGAAGAGCCGACCGGCATCATGGAGACGACCGTCACCAACCTGCCGAAGCACAAGGGCGCGTTCGCCGAGTCGATGTGCGGCGGAGTCATCTACTACACACCCGACATCACCGCCAAGCAGCCGAAGTGGCGCGAGGTGTTCGACGACACCACGGCCGCGAAGGCGATCAACCCGGATGTGAGCGAAGGCGCCGGCTGTGACGGCGGCGGCTGGCTCCAGACGAGTCCGGACGACAAGGTGCTCTACCACGCAGTCATCGGGCGGAACCCGGGATCGTTGTCCGTCGACGACACCGGGTCGCCGAAGATGGTCTACGCGCTCGACATCAGCAAGCTGGTGGCGGCCGGTGACGGCACGACCTGCAGCATCGACAACATCCGCGAGGTCTACAACGGCGGCAACGAAGCCGACTGCCCAACTGTCACCAGCGTTCTGCCGGTGCAGGACGGCACGTCGGGTGGACCGCACTGGGGTGCGCTGGACAACTTCCAGAGCACCGAGAACGGTTCGTTCGTCGAGACGCAGCAGCCCGATCGGCTTGCCTACTCGGACTACTTCGTCGCGCGCACCGGTGTCGACGGCAACCACAAGGTCTGCATCGCCACCATCGGCCGGGACGGGAAGCTCGCTGTGGACCGCACGTTCATCGACGAGAACGAGGGGACGCCCTGCGTCAACTTCGACCGGACCACCTGGCCACACGGTCAAGAGGGCAACGCGAAGCCTCACTCCGAGATGTTCGTCGTCAGCTGACCGGTGACTCCAGTCGGTTCAGTGCTCGTCGAGCACGTGTCCGGTGGCGGCCCTTCGGGGCCGCCACCGGGCCTGCCGCTGCTCGCCACCGCGGCGCTGTATGTCGCGGTGGTGGCAGCGGGTCTGCTGATCGCTCCGGTCATGACCCGCATCGAAGGCCGACCGCGGCTTCGGCTGCCGGTGATCACGGCGACGGCCGTCGCTTACGTCGGGTTGCTCATCGCGATGACGGTGCGGGACGAAGCCGGACCGCTCACCGTCGTCGCGGCCGGACTCGCCGTTGCGGTCGGCCTGCTCGCCGCGGTCCGGCGCTCTGCTGCGGACCAGGTCGCGGCGGGTGCGGGGATCGTCGCCGTGCAGGGCGCCCTGATCGGGACGGTCGACGGGGTCGAGCACCTGCTGGTCGTCGTCGTCCATCTCGCTGCCGCCGCGCTGTGGCTGGGCGGCGTGCTGCATCTCGCTGCATTCGCGACCCGCTCGGCCGATCGGGCCGCTCTCGGGCGCGGCATTCGATCGTTCACGCCTTATGCCGTCGGCAGTGCCGCGACGCTCGCCGGCACCGGCCTCGTGCTGCTTGTGGTGCACCACGTCGGCTGGGCGGCCCTGGGCGGCACGGCGTTCGGCCGGGTCGTCGTCGCCAAGTCGGTGCTGCTCGTGCTCGCCGGCGGCGTCGGGCTCACCCATCGGCGCGCCGGCACCGCCGCGCGCTCGCTCCGCCGCCCGGCACTGGTGCGCGCCGAGGCGGGTGTCCTGTCCTCAGCGCTCGTGCTGGCAGTCGTGCTCACGGGGTTGCCAGCGCCCGTGCCGGCCTTCGAGCTCGCCGCACCCGGCCTCGCCGTCCTCCGTCTGCCCGGTGACCAGACGGCCGGCCTCTTCGTCTCCAAGGCCACCGCCCGGACCGGGTTGGTCGAAGTCGTCAGCCCCGAATCCCTCCGGGTGACCGACCTGCGGACCGGACGCGTCACCGATCTCGAGCCCGGCCAGTCGCTGCCGGTCCGGCTGGCCGGCGGCCTCGCGCGGCTCGCGGTCTCCGGCGGCACGAGCACGGTCACGGTGACTCTGCCCGCCCAAGCGGCGCCCGTCAGGCCGACCGGCGACGCCGCCACCAGCGACCGAACGGGGTGGCTCGGCTATCAGCTCGGTCGAGCACTGGCGCTGGCCGGCACCCGCTCGTCGGGGACGTCGGACGTGCGCGCAGGCAGCGGTCTTGCGCCTCATCGCGACGGCGTGGCTCTCGCCGGCCTGCTGCGGAACGCCGGTGTCCGCCGGGTGCGCGCCTACTCCGACGGATCGCAACGCGCCCGCCGGCTCATTGCCGGGCTCGCCGCGCACGGCGTTCCGGCAAATCGTCACGACGGCGCGCCCTTTGCCCTCCTCGCCACCGATGCCGCGAACGCGCGTCGCGTCCTCGCTCGCATTGCCGCCCGACGACACCCATCGGTGCGCGGCATTTATCTGGCTCCTTGGTTGCTCGACGGTGCCGTGCTGTCCACCTTGACCAGCCTTCGGCTGCCGCCGCTGCTCGTGCCTGCGCCGGTCGACCCGATGTCGCCGACCGCCGACCGCTACCGCGCCGCACTCGCCGTTGCGGCCGGTGGCATCGCTCCCTCCGTCGCAGGCCTGCTCGGCTGGTTGTCCGTCGTGTCGCCCGCCGCCGGCTCCGACGACGTCCTGACGCTCTACGCCGCGACTCCGGTCGGCTTCCTTCCCGGCGTCCTCGACGTCGGACACCAGCACGGCACCACTGGCTGGTTCACCGGCGGAACCCTCGTCGCCACATCCGCACCCGTCCCTGTCCCGATGTCCCAAGGAGTGCACTGATGCGAGTTCCCTCCCGCGCGGGCTGGCCCCGGTGGGCCCGCATTGCCACGACGCCCTGGCTCGTGTCGCCGGTGCTGGTGCTGGCGCTGCTCGTCGGCGCTTTCCTCGGCTACGGCGCGTGGACCCGCAGCCAACCGACTCACTACACGCGCGGCGGCGACGCGTTCGCGGCCACGGGTGTGCCCAGCCCGAGCGCGACGGCGTCGCGCCGGCCGGGTTCGGTGCCTCGGTCGGGTCGGTCCCGTCACCGGCCTGGCGGCAAGCCGACATCGCCCCGTGGTGTCACTGCGACGCATCCGGGCAGCGGCTCCTCCGCGCAGCCGGGCACGACCGGCGGGCAGTCCTCGTCGGGAGGGCACACCGGACCGCCGCCGTCGGGTGGGTCCGCCGCTCCGGCTCAGCCGGCTGTCGGCACCTACACACTGGCGGTGACCGGAAGCGAGCACGTGAAGTTCGGGCCGTTCTCCGCCTGTACGAACAGCTTCCCCAGCGAGTCCCAGCTCGTGGTGCGGCGCGCCTCGGGCGAGCCCGCCGGGTCCTACGACTTCGACCAGCGCTACTACCCCGGCAGCGCCAACCGTCACGACGAACGCCACATCTACCACTACACGAACGGCGGGGTCTTTCTCGCCTTCGAGCAAGCGACGGTGACCTGTGGCGGCGTGAAGCAGTCGTCGGCGGTCAACTACTCGCCGCAACAGAAGCGGGTGCAGCTGCCGCTCACCGTCGGTGCGAGCTGGCACAACCACGGTGGTGACGGCAACCGCACCGAGGACGCAACGTCGAAGGTCGTGGGGACCACCCAGCTCACGGTCAACGGGCGGTCCTACCTCACCTACGTCATCGACACCCACGTCGACATGACCGGCGACGAGAAGGGCACCCGGGACCAGCGTTGGTGGTTCTCGCCCGACCTCGGGGTGCCGCTGAAATGGCACGAGTCGCTGAAAGGCAGCCGGTCGGGCGCCACCTACAGCGAAGACGTCACCTGCACCGTGGTGGGCACACCATGACGGCAGCAACCGGGACCGGCACCACCCGCAGCGGCTTCTTCTCGTTCCCGGACCCGGTCAACGAGACCGCGGTGCGGCTGACGGCCGCTGGCGTCGCAGTGCTCGCCCTGCTCGCCGTGGTGACCCGCCGGCCGGAGCTGCTCGCCGTCATCGCCTATGGGTTCACCGCCCGGGTGCTCGCCGGGCCGCGGCTCAGCCCGTTGGCGCTGCTCTCGAGTCGGGTCATAGCGCCCCGGCTTGGCAATCAGCCACGCCTCGTCGCCGGGCCCCCGAAGAGGTTCGCCCAAGGGCTCGGTGCGGTCGCGTCGATGACCGCCGTCGGGTGCTATTACCTGGCGGGCTGGCACACGGCGGCCTTCGGCCTCGCGGTGGTGATGGTCGTGCTGGCGACGTTCGAATCCGCCTTCCGGATCTGTGTCGGCTGCATCCTGCACGCCTGGCTGGCCCGGCGCGGCGTGGTCCGGTCGGCCGAGTGCGTCGACTGCGGGGACATCTCGCTGCGGCTGGGCGCACTGCGGTGACCGCCGTGGGCGTCGTCGGGGGAGGCGCCGCCGGAGCCATGGTGGTCGCGCACCTCGCTCGCGCGTGGCAAGGGCCCGCACCGCTGCGGGTGGTGCTCTACGACACCTCGCCGCGGCCCGCACGCGGGCTCGCCTACTCGACCACCGAGCCGCACCATCTGCTCAACGTGCCGGCGGGCCGGATGAGCGCCCTGGACGGCGACGTGGACCACTTTCTGCGATGGGTCCAGGGTCGCGACGCCAGCGCCGGGCCGGAGGACTTCCGCTCTCGCGCTGAATACGGCGACTACCTCGCCGACACGCTCGCCGACCATGCGCGGGCCACCGGCCTCACCGTCCGGCGGTCAGCCGTCAGCGATGTCACCCGAGTTGGTGACCGGCTGCGTGTCGTGCATGCGGCGGGCTTCGACGTCGTCGACGCGGTCGTGCTCGCACTCGGTCATGCGCCACCGGCCCGACTGCCCTTCGTCGTGTCCCCTGCCGCCAGCGGCTACGTCGAGGATCCCTGGTCGCCCGGTGCCATGACGGACCTCGAGGAAACAACCTGTCCGGGCGACCTTGTGGTCACCGTCGGCTGTGGGCTGACCGCCGTCGATGTCGCGTTGTCCCTCACTCGGCGAGGTCGTCGCGTCATCGCCGTCAGCCGCAACGGCCTGCTGCCCCGGGAGCACCGGCCCCCGCTGCCGGAGCCGCTTCCGATGGCGGTGCCGGCCGGCGACGGCCCGCTCACCGTCGCGCGGCTCGAGCAGCTGGTGACACGCCACATCGAGACCGCGGTCGATGGGGGGCTCGACTGGCGGTCTGCGGTCGACGGGCTGCGGCCCGACACCGACGCCATGTGGCGACGGTTGCCGCTGGAGGAACGACGGCTGTTCCTCGGGGCGGCAGGTCGCCGTTGGGAGGTCCTCCGGCATCGGATGGCACCGCAGGTCGCTTCGAAGCTGCAGCGGCTGCGGCATGCGCGCGCGTTTTCGGTGCTCCGCGCCGAGGTGATCGCAGCAACAGGCGAGGAACGGCAGTGGCGGGTCACCATCCGCCGCGATGGTGCGGTCGAGCAGCTCGGAGTGTCAGCAGTTGTCAACTGCACCGGACCGACCTGTGACATCGACCGATATCCCCACGACCTCGGTCGCCGTCTCGTGACCAGCGGACTGGTGATCCCGGACCCGCTCGGGCTGGGCGTGGACACCACGGGACGCGGCCACGTGGTCGACCGCATGGG
>JAVEEH010000009.1 GCA_030840545.1 Frankiaceae bacterium
GGACACCTTGTGCAGCGATCGTCGCGAAGCCGGTGGCCTGGTCGATCGGTGCGACGTCGGTGACGCCCAACGTGATGGTGGGCACGACCGCGAGCTGTCGCTTCTTGGGGATGCCCGCGTCGTAGGCCGACTGCACGACCTTGTCCGGCCCGACCTTGATGGCCAGCGGCACGAAGACCGTGTTGATCGACTTGGCGAGCGCTTCGGTGAGTGTGCAGGTCCCGCAGCTCTCTCCCTGCGAGTTGTTGATGGTCGACCCGTTGACCTGGATCGACGGCGGCCCGTGGAAGGTGCTGTCGAGCCCGATGCCCTCCTTGAGTGCGGCGATCACCGTGTAGGGCTTGAAAGACGACCCCGGCGGACGGGCGTAGCCACCGGAGCCGAAGAGGCCGGCCACGCCGGTGAGATCGGTGCACTGGTCCGGGTGCGGGTGGCTCGAGCATGCATCCCGGCCGCCGTAGAGCGCCCGGATGGCGCCGTCTCCTGGCTGCACGCTGACCAGCGCGCTCTCCCGGCCTTTGTCCACGCCGCTGCGGAGATAGCCGCCACCTTGGTCGGCCTCGGCCTTGGCCGCGGCGTCTTCCGCCTTCTTGTCGATCGTCGTGACGACCTTGTAGCCGCCGGACGACAGGCGTGCCGCGTCGAAGCCCTGTTTCGCGAGCTCGAGCTGCACGTCACTGCAGATGAATGACTTGTAGCCGGTGCAGCCGGAGCCGGTGCTGCGCGGCGGCGACTTCACCGTCGGATACTTCAGTCCGGTCTGCGCGCTCGCAGGGAGCCAGTGCTGCTTGACCATGCCGTCGACGACGTAATGCCAGCGGGACACCGCCGCCGCCTTGTTGACGGCAGGGTCGTAGTAGGACGGCGAGCTGATGGTCGCGGCGAGCACCGCGCCTTCGGCAGCGTTGAGCTGGGACACGTCCTTGCGGAAGTAGGCCCGGGCGGCGGCCTGGATGCCGTAGGCGGACCGACCGAAGTAGATGGTGTTGAGGTAGTCCTCGAGGATCTGGTCCTTCGAGCGGCTGTTGGCAAGCTTCACCGCGATGAAGATCTCGCGGAACTTCCGGGTGAACGTCCGGTCGGCGTTGAGATAAGCGTTCTTCACGTACTGCTGCGTGATCGTCGACCCGCCCTGGGAGATCTCACCACCGCGGATGTCGGTGGCCAGTGCCCGCAGGATGCCGGTCGGCGAGATGCCCGGCTCGCTGTAGAACTGCCGGTCCTCGGCCGCCAGGACCGCGCGCCGCACGGCCAGTGGCACCTGCGCGAGTTTCACGTCGATGCGGCTGGTGCTGCCCAGTCGGGCGAGCGTCGTCTTGCCGTCGCTGTAGTAGAGCGTCGTCGCCTGCGCCGTCGCGAAGCTGTTGGGGCTGGGGATCGGCGTCGTCGCATAGCCGATGGCGACGAGCAGGATGCTCGCCAGGAACGCACCCAGCACTCCCCACAACATCTGCTTGCGGCGGGGCAGGAACTGACGCAGCCCGCCGGCAGCGCCCGACGATGGGCTCACGTCTGGCATCTCCCCGCATTGGCAGCGATGGCAAACCCGTGGCCCGGGGTGGGCGTCAGGACCGGGCCTGCTGGGCGATCGGCTCGCCGGTGCCCAGGACGTACGACGCGAGCAGGTGGTTCCACCGGCAGCCGGCGCAGACCTCGACCAGGTAGACGGTGAAGTCCGGATACTCGTCGGCCAGTGCGGCGAGCTCCCGTGGGGTGCGCGCCCGGCCGTTCACGGTCGCGCGGAAGCAGTCTCCGTAGGTGTAGCTGACCCGCGTCAGCGGGTCCCGGCCACACACCGGGCAGGGCTCGTCGGTCTTCTCGCCGTGATAGCGCGCGGCGCGGAGCAGGTAGGGCTGCGCGTCGCAGACGTCGATCGCCGACACGCGACCGGCCACGAGGTCGGCCAGCGTCGAACGACGGACCAGGGCGTAGTCCACGAGGCTGCGTGCCTGGGCCTCGATCGCCGGCCGGCGAGTCGACATGGCGGTCACCATACGCCGCGCTGCGCGCCGGTGGTGGGAGCGTTCTGTTCACCCGAGATTTGCCTGTTCGCCGCTTTCGGGCTAGGGTCTCGCGATGTATCAACTCGATACATCGTAGCGAGGAAAGGGCTGACGGGGAGATGAGCAGGCGGTCCGGCGTGCTGGAGCTCGCCGTGCTCGGTCTGCTGCACGAGTCACCCCTGCACGGCTACGAGCTCCGCAAGCGGCTCAACACCCTGCTCGGCCCGCTGCGGGCGATCTCCTACGGCTCGCTTTACCCATGCCTCAAGGAGATGCTCGCCGACGGTCTGCTCGCCGCCGACGACGCTGCCAGCGAGTCCGGCGCGGGTCGGCGCAGCCGCATCGTCTACAAGCTCACCGCCGAGGGCAAGGAGCGCCTGCAGGAGCAGCTCGCCGAGGGCGGCCCCTCGGCATGGGACGACGACAGCTTCGGCGTCCGCTTCGCGTTCTTCGCGCAGACCGACGCCGACGTCCGCATCAAGATCCTCGAAGGTCGGCGCAGCCGGCTCGAGGAGCGACGGGAGAAGGTGAGCGCCTTGGCCCGCACCCGCGACAAGCTCGACCGCTACACCCTCGAGCTGCAGCAGCACGGTCTCGAGTCCGTGGACCGCGAGGTCCGTTGGCTGGGAGAGCTCATCGCCACCGAACGGGCCAGCGTGGCCGCTCGGCCCCGTCGTACCACCACCAACAAATAGTCAAGGAGATCACCGGGATGGGTTCGGTTCGAGTAGCCATCGTCGGCGTCGGCAACTGTGCGGCGTCGCTCGTCCAGGGCGTCGAGTACTACAAGGACGCCGACCCTGCGGCCCGCGTCCCGGGTCTCATGCACGTCCAGCTGGGCGACTACCACGTGCGCGACATCGAGTTCGTCGCGGCGTTCGACGTCGACGGCAAGAAGGTCGGACGCGACCTGTCCGAGGCCATCGGCGCCAGCGAGAACAACACCATCAAGATCTGCGACGTGCCGCCGACGGACATCGTGGTCCAGCGCGGGCACACACTCGACGGTCTCGGCAAGTACTACCGCGAGACCATCGAGGAGTCCGACGAGCAGCCGGTCGACGTCGTGCAGGCGCTGAAGGACGCGCGCGCCGACGTGGTGATCTGCTACCTGCCCGTGGGCTCCGAGGACGCCGCCAAGTTCTACGCGCAGTGCGCGATCGACGCCGGCGTCGGCTTCGTCAACTGCCTGCCGGTCTTCATCGCCGGCACCAAGGAGTGGGCCGACAAGTTCACCGCCGCCGGCGTGCCGATCGTCGGCGACGACATCAAGAGCCAGGTGGGCGCGACCATCACCCACCGGGTGCTGGCGAAGCTGTTCGAGGACCGCGGTGTCGTGCTCGACCGCACCTATCAGCTCAACGTCGGCGGCAACATGGACTTCATGAACATGCTCGAGCGTGAACGACTGGAGTCCAAGAAGATCTCCAAGACCCAGGCCGTCACGTCCAACATCGAGCACGACCTCGGCAAGCGCAACGTGCACATCGGGCCGTCCGACTATGTCGCGTGGCTCGACGACCGCAAGTGGGCCTACGTTCGGCTCGAGGGACGCGCGTTCGGCGACGTGCCGCTCAACATGGAGTACAAGCTCGAGGTCTGGGACTCACCCAACTCCGCCGGTGTCGTCATCGATGCGCTGCGCTGCTGCAAGATCGCGAAGGACCGCGGCATCGGCGGTCCGATCCTTCCCGCGTCGGCCTACTTCATGAAGTCACCGCCAGTGCAGGTCAACGACGACCTGGCCCGCGTGCAGCTCG
>JAVEEH010000061.1 GCA_030840545.1 Frankiaceae bacterium
AGGGCGGCTGGCTGCGGACGGGCGACATCGGGTCCATCGACGACGACGGCTACCTGACCATCGTCGACCGCAAGAAGGACATGCTCATCTACAAGGGCTACAACGTCTATCCGCGCGACCTCGAAGAGGTCTTGTTCAAGCACCCGGCTGTCGCCAACGCCGCGGTCGTCGGCAAGCGCGACCTCGCGACCGGCGAGCTGCCCGTCGCCTTCATCGTTCTCGCCGACCCGAGCGTCGATCCGCGCGAGATCATGACCTGGGTCAACGACCAGGTGACGCCGTACAAGAAGCTGCGCGACATCCGCGTGGTCGACGAGATCCCGGTCTCGGCGGCCGGCAAGGTGCTACGGCGAGAACTGCGCGAGCGCGTCGAGAGCGAGACCTAGATGGTCACCGGACGCGAGTGGCAGCTGGTCCGCCGGCCACACGGCTGGCCGACCCAGGAGGACTTCCGGCTGGTTGATCGCGAGGTCCGTGAGCCCGCCGACGGCGAGGTGCTCGTCCGCAACCTCGTCATGTCGGTCGACCCCTACATGCGCGGCCGGATGAACGACGCGGAGTCCTACGCCGCGCCCTACCAGCTGGAGAAGGCGATGTACGGCGGGGCGGTCGGGCGGGTGGAGGTCTCGCGCGCCGACACAGTCCCCGTCGGCGCGATCGTCCGGCACGGGCTCGGCTGGCGCGAGTGGGCCGTCGTCCCCGAGCGCCAGGTCGAGGTCGTCGATCCAGAGGCGGACGGTGTCGCGCCGTCGGCCTATCTCGGTGTCCTCGGCATGCCCGGGCTGACAGCGTGGGTCGGCATCTACGACATCGCCGAGATCCGCCCCGGGGAGACGTTGTTCGTCTCTGCGGCTTCGGGAGCGGTCGGCAGCGTGGCCGGACAGCTCGCGAAGCTCGCCGGGCTGCGCGTCGTCGGCAGCGCCGGCACGCCGGAGAAGGTGCAGTGGCTGCACGGGCTCGGGTTCGACGCCGCATTTGACTACCACGACGGCGACGTCACCGACCAGCTGCACAAGGCCGCTCCGGAAGGCATCGACTGTTACTTCGACAACGTCGGCGGCGACCATCTGCAGGCAGCGATCGCCTGCATGAAGCCGTTCGGCCGGGTGGCGGCCTGCGGCATGATCTCGGCGTACAACGAGCGGGTGCCGGGTCCGGACAACCTGTCCTTCATCGTCGGCAAGAAGCTCACTGTGCGCGGGTTCATCGTCAGCGACCACGCCGACCGCGCGGCCACGTTCCGTCGCCACGTCGCTGGTCTGCTGGCCGACGGCAGGCTCCACTACGCCGAGACCCGCCGCGTGGGCATCGATGCGGCGCTGGACGCCCTGCTCGACGTGCTGCACGGCGGCAAGCACACCGGCAAGATGGTGGTCGACCTCGCATAGCCCGCTCAACGCGGGCAAATGGGGTAACGCAGACTGGTCACTCCGGACCATGCACCTGGGCCCCACAGATGCCGACAAACCTGAGATGCGGAGACGTATCTGGGCGCCGAGCCTGTGCGCTGTGGTGGTCGCGGCCTTCGTGGCCGACCTCGTCGTGCATCCCGGCGGTGTGCACCTCACCCGGACCATCGATGACGTCGCAGAGATGGTCGCGGCTGCGCTTGCGGCCGCCGGTGGAGTCTGGCGGGCGGTCCGGACGACGGGCCGGTTCCGGACCTCCTGGGCCCTGCTCGCGATGGGCTGCGGCGGCTGGGCGATCGGCGAAGCCATCTGGTGCTACTACGAGCTCCTGGTGGGGCGCAGCACGCCGTTCCCGTCCCTCGCCGACGTGGGCTTCCTCGTCTTCCCTGTCTTCGCGCTGATCGGCCTGCTGGTGCGACCCTCCGCAGCCTTCAACGGCCAGGGGCGCACCCGCGTCGGGCTCGACGCCGTCCTCGTCTCCACGTCCCTGTTCGTGATCAGCTGGATCACCGCACTCGGGGAGGTCTATCGGGCCGGCGCGGACAGCCACTTCGCCGAGGTGGTGTCCCTCGCCTACCCGGTCACCGACCTCGTCCTGCTGACCGTCGCCGTGGTGGTCATCGCCTACGCCCGGACCGGTGACCGGGTCGGGCTCGTGTCGATCGTGACCGGCCTCGTCTTCCTCTCGATCGGCGACAGCGGTTTCGCCTACCTGACCGCGATCGGGCACTACGGCGAGGTCAACCTGATCGACGCTGGATGGGTGGCCGGCTTCCTCGTCGTCGCGGTGGCGGCCATGTTGGACGACGCCCGCAACGACGCCGCCGCCAAGTCCGTAGCGCCCCGCACCGCCCTCCTGCTCCCCTATGTGCCGGCCACCGCGGCCATCGCAGTGGCGCTGCACGAGGTCGTCACGCAGCGTCTCGACCCGGTGGCCGCCGTCGCCGCCACCGCGCTGGTCGCCGCGCTGGTCTGCCGGCAGATGCTGGTGCTGCTCGACAACCGGGCGCTGATGAGCCGGATCACCCACCAGGCGTTCCACGACGTCCTGACCGGCCTGGCCAACCGCGCGCTTTTCGGCGACCGGCTCACCCATGCCCTCGAGCTGCATCGTCGTGACATGCGACCGGTCACGGTGCTGCTGCTCGACCTCGACGACTTCAAGACCGTCAACGACTCGCTCGGTCACCCGGCCGGCGACGACCTGCTGGTGCGGGTCAGCGAGCGCCTGCTCGCCACGGTCCGCACCGGCGACACGGTCGCGCGTCTCGGCGGTGACGAGTTCGCGATCCTGATGGAAGACGGTGGAGATGCGCTGGACACCGCGAGCCGCTTGCTGCTCAGCCTCGATCACCCGGTAGCCGTGGCCGGCCGTGAGGTCGCCGTGCGGGCCAGCATCGGTGTCGCGACTCTTGCTCCGGGCGAGGGGTCGGTCAACTCGACCGAGATGCTCAAGCGCGCTGACGTTGCGATGTATGCCGCAAAGCACGCCGGCAAGGCCACCGTCGTCCGCTACACCGCGGCACTCGCCGGCGGCGACTCCCAGCAGCTCGACATGCACTCAGCGCTTGTCGCCGACATCGCCAACGGCCTCATCGACGTCGCCTACCAGCCGATCCATCTTGCCGACGGCACCCTGCGCGGCTTCGAAGCACTGGCCCGCTGGTCCTACAACGGCGCCTCCGTCTCCCCCGCGACGTTCCTGCCGGCAGCGGCCAAGGCCGGCGTACTTCCCCTGCTCGACGAGATCGTCATGACGAAGGCGGTTCGCGAGGCAGTCGGCTGGGGCGACGCCGTGCTGCTGTCCGTGAACCTCTCCGGCGAGACACTCGGTGACCTGACGTTCGCCTCACGGGTCGACGCGATCCTGCGGGCGGCGGAGATCCCCGCGAGCCGGCTGTCGGTGGAAATGCTCGAGACCAGCGCGATCGAGCACGACGAAGCGGCCCTCACCACCGTGCGCGCCCTGCGTGGTCTCGGCGTACGGGTCACGGTCGACGACTTCGGGGCCGGCTTCGCCTCGCTCGCCCGGCTGCGTGCCCTCGAGCCCGACGTCATCAAGGTCGACCGCAGCCTGCTCGCGGCCGAGCTCGACCCGACCCGACCCAGCCTGCTGCTCGCCGGCATCACCGACCTGGCCCACCGGCTCGGCGCCACCGTGGTCGCGGAGGGCGTGGAGACCGAGATCCAGCTCGCGGCGGCGCTGGCCGCGGGGTGCGACGCCGTCCAGGGCTTCCTGTGGGGCCGCCCGACGACACCGGAGGGCTGCCGGCGCCTGCTCGAGCGCGCCGGCGCCGACGCCTAGACCCATCGCGGCATAGAGCCCATAGAAGGGCCCTATTGCGCGATGGTCACCGGGACCGACACGCCGGACCAAGCCTTTCGTTCCTTCGGTTCCGAGGCGCATCATGACGGCATGACCGGTTCCCGGGTCTCGAGCGCTCGACTGCAGAACGCCGCCGTGCAGGTGGGCGAGTTCGCCGTCGGCGTCGCGCTCGCCTACGCCGCAGTCGGCTCGGCGTGGGCGCTGACACACGCGGTGTGGGCGATGGTGCTGGCGGCCGCGGTCGTCGTCGCGGCCGCCGTGGTGGT
>JAVEEH010000144.1 GCA_030840545.1 Frankiaceae bacterium
AGGAAACGGCGGGCATGCAGGCTGAACGACGAGCGATGCCGGATGTAGAGGCTGGAGAAGTCCTGACCGCGGGTGAAGGTGCGGCCGGGCTGGGTCTCGGGCGACATGGCGAAGGAGTCACCGGCCACGGCTTCATCGACAGCGTCGATGAAAAGCGGGTCGGCCTCGAGCGGCGGCAGGATGGTTTCGCCGCCGTCCGAGGGTGGGCGCGCAGCACCCACCGACTCAACGGTCATTCGATCCCCCGCGGCTCGTCATGCGAGGGGCCGACATAAAGGTCGGCCCCCGATGCATCCTTGCATGTATCTGTACGCGGGAACGGGCGCCCAGTCGTTCGCCACGAGCAAACTTGGCTGAGCACGGGCTGAAAATAGTCCTAATTGACCGTTTGGCAAACACCCGACAGAACCACGTCAGCGACAGACGTGCAGGAACCAGTCACGCAGCGTCGCAGTCCGTTCACGCGACGCAGTCGCCTTGATGCTGGGACGCTCAAGACGCGACCCCGGAAGATCGCCCCGACCACTGAGCCTCGAGTCAAGCGTGAGACATACGAAGCTCACCGCGTATCCAACAGTCGGCGAGATGGTCGTTGACCAGGCCGGTCGCCTGCATCAGGGCATGAAGCGTGGTCGGGCCGACGAAGCGAAATCCGCGCCGGCGAAGGTCCTTGGCAAGTGCCCGCGACTCGGGCGTGTCGCCAGGCACGTCCGCCATGGTGATCGGGGCGACTCTGGTCACACGATCGGCCGGAGCGGCGGCCTCGAGATGGGCGGCGAGCCCATCCGGCAGCTCGAGCGATGCCCGGGCATTGCCGATCGCAGCTTCGATCTTCGCCCGGTTGCGGACGATGCCGGCGTCGCCGAGCAGTCGCTCGACGTCGGCCGGACCGAACGCTGCCACCCGCTCGAGCTCGAAGCCTTCGAACGCGAGCCGGAACGCCGGCCGCTTGCGCAGGACGATCAACCAGGAGAGGCCGGATTGGAACGCCTCGAGCGTCATCCGTTCGAAGAACGCGTCGTCGCCATGAACAGGGCGGCCCCACTCCTCGTCGTGGTAGGCGAGGTAGTCGGGAGCGGACAGCGCCCAGGGGCACCGCTGCCGGCCGTCCGGGCCGGTGACCGTCCCGCTCACCGGTCGCCCTCGGATGCTCGCAGCGCTTCCTCGACTTTGGCCAGGACGGCGTCGACGTCGGCGAAGCGATAGCCACGCACCGCGCCGCGGCGGCCACCGACCACACGGAACTTCAGGTGGCCGATGTCATCGCTGCGCAACAGCCGGCCGGTGGGAATCCCGGTGTCGGCGACGTCCCCGTCGGGGTCGTCCAGACCGGCCACGTCACGCGAGGCCACGAACGCGACTCCGACGAGCACCGCGACCGCGACGATGACCTCCAGCGCGAGCACCGCACACCTCCCGAAACCCACCCGGCCCCTCCTGGCATCGTGTCACGCGTGCCGCTCCGCCTGGGTCGCCAGACATTCGCCGACAAGGCTCTGCTCGTGATGGCGATCGTCAACCGGACGCCTGACTCCTTCTATGACAAGGGCGCGACCTACGCCGACGACGCCGCGCTGACCGCCGTTGCTCGCGCGGTTGCAGCCGGCGCCGACATCGTCGACGTCGGCGGCGTCAAGGCCGGACCCGGGGACGACGTCGATGCCGTCGAGGAGATCCGCCGGGTGGCGCCGTTCGTGGCCGCCGTCCGCGCTGCGCACCCCGACCTCGTGATCAGCGTCGACACGTGGCGTGCCGAGGTCGCCCGGGCCTGCCTCGCCGAGGGTGCCGACGTCGTCAACGACGCCTGGGGAGGCGTGGATCCCGACCTGGCCGGGGTGGCCGCTGCCCACGGTGCGGGGTTGGTGTGCACCCACGCCGGCGGTGCCACGCCACGGACCCGGCCACATCGGGTCGGCTATGCCGATGTCGTCGGCGACGTGCTGGCGACGGTCACGGCGCTGGCCGAGCGGGCCGTCTCGGCGGGTGTGCCGCGCGAGTCGGTGCTGATCGACCCCGGCCACGACTTCGGCAAGAACACCTGGCACTCGTTGGAGCTGACCCGGCGCCTCGACGAGCTGGTGGCCACCGGCTGGCCAGTGCTCGTCTCACTGTCGAACAAGGACTTCGTCGGCGAAACCCTCGACCGGCCGGTGCCAGACCGGCTAACCGGCACGCTCGCGACGACCGCGGTGTGTGCCTGGTTGGGTGCGCGCGTCTTCCGCGCGCACAACGTGGCGGAGACGCGCGACGCCATCGACATGGTCGCGTCCGTCCGCGGCTCCCGGCCACCGGCCGCCACCCGGCGCGGCTTGGCCTGAGCCCGTCAGGGCTCGCCTTCGAGCACCTCGTCGGCGGCCGGCGGGAACAGCGGCGGGCGGCGTTCGAGCAGATCGAAGGCCTCATGCACCTCTGTCGCCCACGCGATCGCGTCGTGCACCGACGGCCGGGCGAACCCCGCACTGACCAGGTCGTCGACCTGACGGCGAAGCGGCGCGAAGACCCCGTCGGGGTCGAGGACGACGACCGTCTTGTCGTGCATCCGCAGGATGCGGCCGACCCAGATCTCGAGCAGTTCCTCGAGCGTGCCGAGGCCGCCGGGCAGGGTGAGGAAGGCTTCCGCGCGGCGATCCATCTCACCCTTGCGGATGCGCATGTCGGGAGTGACCACCAGCTCGTCCGCCGCCTCGTCAGCGACTTCCCAGGCGAGCAGCCCCTCCGGGATGACACCAACGGTCCGCGCGCCACCGGCCCGGGCCGCTCGTGCGACGGCGCCCATGCACGAGACGCTGCCGCCACCGCTGACGAGGGTGTGGCCGCGCCGGGCCAGCTCGGTGCCGACGTCGGTCGCGAGGTCGACGTAGCGCTGGTCGATCCGCTCGCTGGACGCACAGAAGACGCAGATGACGGCCATCAGCGGCTGGGCGTCACGGTCGCTCCGAGCGACGGATGATGTCAACGACCTCGTCGACGTCGTCGCACAGCTGCACCAGCTCGAGGTCAGTCGGGTTGATCTTGCCGTCCGGGATCATCGTCGCGCGCAGCCAGTCGAGGAGACCGGACCAGTACGCCGAGCCGAACAGCACGACCGGGAAAGACGTGACCTTGCCGGTCTGCACCAGGGTCAGTGCCTCGAACAGCTCGTCCATGGTGCCGAAGCCACCGGGCATGACGACGAACGCTTGCGCGTACTTGACGAACATCGTCTTGCGGACGAAGAAGTAGCGGAAGTTCAGGCCGATGTCGACCCAGTCGTTGAGCCGTTGCTCGAAGGGCAGCTCGATGCCGAGTCCCACGGAGACTCCGCCGGCCTCCCCGGTGCCCTTGTTGACCGCCTCCATGACACCGGGGCCGCCGCCGGTGATGACGGCGTAACCCGCCCGGGCCAGCGCCGCGCCGAGCCGTTCGGCGAGGGCATAGTCCGACGTGCCGGGCTTGGTTCGCGCCGAGCCGAACACACTGACCGCCTTGGGCAGCTCGGCGAGCAGCCCGAAGCCCTCGACGAACTCGGACTGGATCCGCAGGACCCGCCACGGGTCTGTGTGCACCCAGTCCGAGCTGCCGCGCGAGTCGAGCAGCCGCTGGTCGGTCGTGCTGCCCTCGGCGGCCTGCCCGCGGCGCAGCGTGACCGGCCCCCGGTGCTTCTCACGCATTGGAGCGGCCGATCGCTCAGTGGCGATCGACCGCTCCAAGTTGCCTGGCTCAGCGGGACGGTCCGGGTCGATCGAGGCGGGCATGCCCCGAACCTACCCAGCGGGCGCTAGGGAGCGACCGTGACGGATACCGGGTCCGCGTTCAGCCCCGGGAAGTTGACGTCGCCGAAGTAGATCGCCTTGTAGGTGTGCAGGCCCGGCGGCGACACGCTGCCGGTTGGAAGCACCAGGGTCGCGGTGCTCTTGCCGATCTGGTCCGGCACCAGCGGTGCCGTGCCCACGCTGTTGCCGTCGCACAGGGGGGTCGTGCACTCGATGAAGTCGACCATGCCGGTCGGCGTGAGCAGCTGGCCGTCCGAGTGCTGGACGTGCATGGCGAAGGTCAGCGGCGTGCTGGAGCCGTCTCCGGTGATGCTGAACACGCTGTCGTCGTTGAACGGGCTTGTGACCGGTGCCACGTCATGCGAGCAGAGGGTCAGGATCCAGCCACTGATCGAACCGGGACTGAGCGAGATGCTCGGCGTGGCGCTGCGGAGGTCGGTCGGCGCGGTCTTCGTGGCGACCCAGAGGCGCCAGTCACCCTGCGGGTTACTTCCGATGAGGGCACCGAGGTCCGACCCGTAAGGCGCCGGGGGCGCGGGCGAAGGGAGCGACGCCCCGGTGTCACCAGCGGGGACGATCTCGAGCGACCCGGAGGAGCAGAGCGGGAGGCCGATTTCAGCGGACTTACCCGTGACCCGAGTGGTCCCTCGGCCGAGAAGCCGGGCGACCTTGTGCCGGAGCAGCGCGGCCTTCGCGCGACCCACCATGACGGGTCTCGGGTGGCGGGCCCGCGCGAGCGCGGGCAGGCCGAGGCCGGAAGCGCCCACGAGCTTGGTGAACACGGGCAGTGCGACGACAATGACGTCCGTCGGCACGATCGTGGTGAGCCCGCCGGTGAGCAGCACCTTCTGACCGCTCGGCGCCTGCAGCAGGATGTCGGCGGTGCTTCCGGACGGCACCGAGACGTCGCAAACGCTCGCGATGATGCTGTCGAGGGTGTTGCCCTCGCCGTCGCTCAAGAACCCGCCGTCGCCCGCAGTGACCGACATCACCGACGGGTAGGGGCTCGCTGTTCCGTTGGCCGGCAACGTCAGACCGTCGCTGTTGGTCCAGATGCAGGCACTCGCGAGCCCGATGACAGCTGCACCGGCCACACCGATGCGGGTGACTCGTGCCGCGCGGCGAGTGCGCATTCCGACAAGTTCCATCAGTGACATTGCGGGGTCCCCCGTATCGGATTGATGACTGATCGGCACTCTCGCAGCCGTATCCGACATAAGGGAACCCACCGATCGGGCACTTGATATGCCTCGTTTTGACTAGATCACCAACGCCTCTGCGCAGGCGTCGCGCGGCGCTCAGCCGGTCAGGTAGGAACGCAGCACTCGCTCGCACTGCGCGATGCGCGGGATCTCGACGTACTCCTCACGGGTGTGCGCGAGGTTGGGATCGCCGGGGCCGAAGTTGACCGCGGGGATGCCGAGGGCGAAGAAGCGTGCCACGTCGGTCCAGCCCAGCTTCGCGATCGGGTCACCGCCGACGGCGTCGACGAACTCTGCCGCCGCGGGCTCACCCAGCCGGGGCAGCGCACCGGGGGCGGAGTCGGTCAGCACGCACTCGAACGGGTCGAGCACCTCCTGCACGTGGGCGAGGGCCGCTGCCTCGTCGCGGTCGGGCGCGAACCGGTAGTTGACGGTGATCGTGCAGCGGTCGGGCACGACGTTGCCCGAGACGCCGCCTTCGATGCGGACGGCGCTGAGGCCCTCGCGATATTCGCAACCGTCGATCGTCACCCGGCGGGCCTCGTAGTCGGCGAGCTTCCTCAGCACCTCGCTGGTCCGGTGGATCGCGTTGTCACCCAGCCAGGACCGCGCGCTGTGCGCCCGCCGGCCAGGCACGACGACCAACGCGCGCAGCGTGCCTTGGCAGCCGGCCTCGACCCGGTTGGCGGTGGGCTCCATCAGGATGGCGAGGTCAGCCTTCAACCAGTGGCCAGTGTTGCGGGAGACCCGGCCCAGCCCGTTGTGGGCGGCATCGGTCTCCTCGTTGTCGTAGAACAGCCAGCTCACGTCGTGGCGGGGCGAGGGCGTCGTGGCCGCCACCCGAAGCATGACGGCGATGCCCGCCTTCATGTCGGAGGTGCCACAACCGAACAGGCGCTCGCCGTCGCGTCGGCTCGGCAGGTTGTCCGCCACCGGGACGGTGTCGAGATGGCCCGCGATCACCACCCGCTGCGGCTGGCCGGTGTCGGTGCGGGCCAACACCGCGTCGCCGTCCCGCTCGACGCTGAGGTGCGGCACCGACTTGAGGGCCGCCTCGACTTCGTCCGCAAGCCGGCTTTCGCTGCCGGAGACCGACGGCACGTCGACGAGGCTTGCCGTCAACGCGTCGCCCGGCAGGGTCAGGTCGATCATCGCTCCCACCCTAAGGTGAGAGCGTGGGATTCCGCGATGAGCCCGCGTACGGCATCGGCGTAGCGACCTACGACCCGCAGGACCAGTTGCTCGACGCATGGTTCCCGGCGCCGTCGGTCGGGTCGGCCTCGCCCATCGAGCTCGCACAGCCCCTGCCCACCGGCACCGACCCCGTCCGGGCGACCCGCAACGCCGAGATCCGCGTCGAGATCGCGTCCCTCGCCGACGCCCCCACGGACGCGGCTGACGTCTGGCTTCGGCTGCATCTGCTCTCGCACCGGCTGATCCGCCCGCACGAGGCCAACCTCGACGGGATCTTCGGTCTGCTGACCAATGTCGCCTGGACGTCCCTCGGTCCGGTCACGGCCGACACGGTCGAGTCGGCCCGGCTCCGGGCCCGGATGATCGGCACCCGGCTCGAGGTCTACAGCGTCGACAAGTTCCCGCGGATGACCGACTACGTCGTGCCGTCGGGGGTCCGCATCGCGGATGCCGACCGGGTGCGCCTCGGCGCACATCTGGCGCCCGGGACGACGGTGATGCATGAAGGCTTCGTCAACTACAACGCCGGCACGCTGGGGACGTCGATGGTCGAGGGGCGGATCTCAGCCGGTGTCGTCGTCGGCGATGGCACCGACATCGGCGGCGGCGCATCGATCATCGGCACCCTGTCCGGCGGCGGCGAGATCGTGGTGTCGCTCGGCGAACGATGCCTGCTCGGCGCCAACTCGGGCATCGGCATCCCGCTCGGGAACGACTGCGTCGTCGAAGCGGGCTGCTATGTCACCGCCGGGTCGAAGCTGCTCTTGCCGGACGGAGAGGTCGTGCGCGCCCGCGACCTCTCCGGCGTCAGCAACATGATGTTCTGGCGCAACAGCGTGACGGGGGCCTTGGAGGCCCGCCCGCGGTCGGGGTCGTGGGGCGGGCTCAACGACGCGTTGCACGCCAACTGAGCCGGCACCGATGCGGATCGAGCCGGCGCCCGCGACCTCGGTGGAGGCGCAGGTCCTGGTCGCGCTCTACGTGGCCGAGATCGCCGCGCAGTTTCCCGACGGGTTCGACCCGGCAGCGTCGGTGTCGGCCGATCCCGCGGAGCTGTCGCCACCACACGGCGTCTTCCTCGTCGTACGGGCGGACGACGGCAACGCCGTCGGGTGCGGCGGCGTCAAGCTGCTCGACCCGGCGACGGCCGAGGTGAAGCGGATGTGGCTCGACCCGGCCGCCCGCGGGCAGGGAGCCGGTCGTGCGCTACTGGCCGCGCTGGAGGACGCGGCGCGTGAGCTCGGCGCGACGACGGCGTGCCTGGACACCAACGGCGTGCTGACGGCCGCCATCACGCTCTACGCAAAAGCCGGCTGGCAGCAGGTCGAGCCCTACAACGACAACCGTTATGCCACCCACTGGTTCAGCAAAGCGCTATGAGCCGGGGCCTGTGTCGCGTTCCGCCTCCCATGCGGTGAGCTGCTGCTCCAACGCTTTCATGATCTCGAACACCTGGGACGGCGGGATCCGCACCCGACTCACCACCCGCGACGCGAGCTGGGCGGTCGTCGTCGGCTGGGACAGCACCGCGAAGTCGAGCACGAAGACGTCCCGGCTGTGCCAGACGCTGACGAAATCGGCGTAGCTGCCCTCGATCCGGTCGTCCGGCAGATGAATGTGGGCTTGCTGCGGCGGCTGCTCGGGCGTGCTCATCCCCCAACCCTAGGCCGCCTCAAGCCCGTTCCCGGTCGAGACGGGACGCGCTGAATGGAGGATGGCGGTGGTCGCCCAGCCTGGGTAGCCTCCGCGGGCATGAGACGCCTCGGACCTGCCCTGGCCCTCGGGATGCTGGCCGGTTCGGTCCTCGTCCCCTCGTTTCCGGCGCAGGCGGCCGTGACCACCGGGGTGACCGCCTTCCCCATCCCCACGTCGGGTGCCAACGCCAGCCACGTCGGCATCGGCCCGGATGGCAACGCGTGGTTCGCCGAGCGCGCCCAGGACAAGCTCGGCCGGATCACCGCCGCCGGGACAGTCACGGAGTTCCCGGTGGCGACGGACAGCTTCCCGGACTACCCGACCGCAGGCCCCGACGGCAGCTTGTGGTTCACGGAGAACAACGCCAACCAGATCGGGCGACTCGCCGCGAGCGGCACGATCACGGAGTTCCCCGTGCTCACGCCGGGCGCCTCCCCCAGCGGGCTGACCCGCGGGCCGGACGGCAACCTGTGGTTCACCGAGGTTGACGCCTCGAAGGTCGGTCGCATCACGCCGACGGGCACCGTCACGGAGTTCGACACCTTGACCCCGGGAGCCCGACCCACCGGCATCGCCCGCGGCGCCGACGGAAATCTCTGGGTTACCGAACGAGATGCCAACAAGATCGCCCGGGTGACACCGGCGGGCATCTTCACCGAGTTCACCGTCCCCACCGCCACCAGCGACCTGGACGGGATCTCCCGCGGCCCCGACGGCAACATGTGGTTCGCGGAGGCACAGGGCAACAAGATCGGCCGGATCAAGCCCGCCGGCACCATCACCGAGTTCCCGATCCCCACCCCGTCCAGCGGCGCGGCGCACCTGGCGGTCGGACCTGACGGCAACCTGTGGTTCCCCGAGGACGGCTCCGGAAAGCTCGGACGCATCACGCGCACGGGAGCGATCAAGGAGTTCCCGCTGTTCAGCGCCGGCAATGGCGTGCACGGCATTGCCGCGGACGGCCGCGGCAACCTCTGGGTGACCGAACGCGACTCGGACAAGATCGCCCGGGTGCGGGTCCCCGTGCTGCTGCACGTGACCAAGTCGGGTCACGGCGCGGGCAAGGTGACCAGCACTCCCGCCGGCATTGCGTGCGGCGCGAGCTGCACCACGACCTTCCGCGGCGGCACGATGATCACGCTGACGGCGCGCGCCAAGACCGGCTCGACCTTTGTCCGATGGGCCGGCGCGTGCACCGGGACGAGGCGCACGTGCCAGGTTCTCGTCAACGCCGCGAAGACCGCGAGGGCGACGTTCGCTCGCAAGTCCTAGGCGGCCAGTCGCACCGCCGCGGCTGCGACACGTTCGTCGGTCGCGGTGAGCGCGACGCGGACGTGCCGAGCGCCCGCCGCGCCGTAGAACTCCCCCGGCGCGACGAGGATGCCGAGGTCGGCGAGCCGGTCGACGGTGTCCCAGCAGGGCTCGCTGCGGGTCACCCACAGGTAGAGACCGGCGCGGCATTCGTCGACGGTGAACCCGGCCGCCGCGAGCGCCGCAGCGAGACGCGTACGCCGGGCTGCATAGCGGTCGCGCTGCACGAGGACGTGCGCATCGTCGTCGAGGGCGACAGCCATGGCGGCCTGCACCGGCCCCGGCACGATCAGGCCGGCGTGCTTGCGGAGCTCCAGCAGGCGCGCGACCAGCGACGGGTCACCCGCGACGAACCCCGCGCGGTAGCCGGCCAGGTTGGACCGCTTGGACAACGAGTGCACCGCGAGCAGCCCGTCGTGTGTTCCGCCGCAGACCTCCGGCGACAGCACGGACACGGGCGGCTCGCCGTCGTACCAGAGATCGGCGTAGCACTCGTCGCTCGCGAGAACGGTCCCGCGCTCGCGCGACCAGTCGACCGTCTTGCCGAGGTGTTCGGGCGGCAGCACTCGACCGGTCGGGTTGGCCGGTGAGTTGATCCACAGCAGGTCGAGTCGCTCGGGCCCGATCTCGGTGAGAGCGTCGACGGACCGCGACGTCGCGCCGGCGAGCCGGGCGCCGACGTCATAGGTCGGATAGGCGAGGGCGGGGAAGCCGACACTGCGCGCACCGAGCAGCGTCGGCAACCAGGCGACCAGCTCCTTGGTGCCGATCACCGGGAGCACCGCGGACGGCGCCACCTCAGCGCCGAAACGCCGCCGCAGCCAGCCGGCCGCAGCGGTCCGGAGGCGATCCGTGCCGGCGGTCAGCGGATAGCCGGGGGCATCCGCTGCGGCCCCCAGCGCCTGCTGGACCAGCATCGGGGTCGGGTCGACCGGGGTTCCGACCGAGAGGTCCACGATGCCGTCCGGGTGGCTGCGGGCGCGCGCGGCGGCCGGGGCCAGCCGGTCCCAGGGAAAGTCGGGGAGCGTGTCCACGGCCGAGTCAGCCCGGCGATGGGGTCAGTGCTCGGGGACCGGGTTGATGTCCGGCGGCAACGCGGCGACGAGCGGGTGATCCTTGTCGATCTTGCCGACCTTGGAGGCACCGCCGGGAGAGCCGAGGTCGTCGAAGAACTCGACGTTGGCCTTGTAGTAGTCCTTCCACTGCTCGGGCGTGTCGTCCTCGTAGAAGATCGCCTCGACCGGGCACACCGGCTCGCACGCGCCGCAGTCAACGCACTCGTCCGGATGGATGTAGAGCATCCGCTTGCCCTCGTAGATGCAGTCGACGGGGCATTCCTCGATGCACGCCCTGTCGAGCACGTCGACACACGGCTCGGCGATGACGTAGGTCACGCGAAAACCCTCCTCGAAAGACTGGCGTTGTCCGGACCCGCCCCTCCCTAGTATCGCGTGAGTGGAAGTGGGCGACACGGTCAGCCTCCGGGTCGTGACGTCGGCGGGCCCGACAGATGTCGTCGGGACCCTCCTCGCAGCATCAGCAGAGGTCCTCACGCTGCGCCGTCGCGATGGGACTGTGGCGCAGATCACGGTCGACTCGATCGCCGCCGGGCGGGTGGTGCCGCCCGGGCCGGCACGCACCGTGCCCACCGAGGAGCTGGAGCGGATCGCCGCACGGGGGTGGCGGGCGATCGAGACCGAGCAGCTCGGGGAGTGGGTGCTGCGTGCGGCGGGCGGCTTCACCGGCCGGGCGAACTCGGCCCTGGCCGTGGGCGACCCGGCGTTGCCGCCGGCGGCGGCCGTCGACGCGGTGCAGCGGTGGTACGCCGAGCGGGCATTGCCACCGCGGGTGCAGCTGGCGGCCGGCGCCGCGACTCCCGGACTGACGGACCGGCTCGACGAGGCCGGCTGGTCGACGTCCCCGTCGGTGCACGTGATGACATCCGAGCTGACGCCGGTGCTGCGCGCCGGCCAGTCGGCCGACGTCGAGGTGCGGCTGGACGCGTCGCCGGACGACGCGTGGCTGGCGCTGTGCCGGCAGGACTCGCCGGATCGGGCCGGCGGACCGCTGCCGGGCGTGGCACGGCAGGTGCTGGTCAACCACGACACCGTCGTCTTCGCGTCCGTGCGCGACGGAGATGCCTGCGTCGCCGTCGCGCGGGCGGCCGTCGACGGGCGGTGGGCCGGGCTGCACTGTGTCGAGGTTGCGCCGAGCCACCGGCGGCAGGGGCTCGGCCGCGTCGTCAGCGCAGCAGCGCTGCGTTGGGCGGGCAGCCGCGGAGGGCGGCACTGTTATCTGCAGGCGAGCACCGACAACGCGGCCGCTGTCGCGCTTTATGCCGGGCTTGGCTTCGCGGTGCACCACGACTACGTCTATCGCATCGGTAACGTCGAGAAGTGAGCAACGAACGCCGAGGCACGCTGCTCGGCGTCGCGGCATATCTCGCCTGGGGGCTGTTCCCCCTCTACTGGCCGCTGCTCGAGCCGACCGGCGCGCTGGAGATCCTGTCGCACCGCGTCGTGTGGTCGTTGGTCTTCGTCGCACTGCTGCTGCTCGTTGCTCGCCGGGGCCTGGGTGGGCTCCCGCGCGACCGTCGTCGACTGCTGCTGCTCTCGCTCGCCGCATTGGTCATCGCCGTCAACTGGGGTCTCTACATCTGGGGTGTCAACCACAAACACGTCGTGGAGACGTCGTTGGGCTATTTCGTCAACCCGCTCGTCACGGTGGCGCTGGGTGTCTTGGTGCTCGGCGAACGGCTTCGGCGCACCCAGTGGGCAGCTGTTGGTGTCGCAGCCGCCGGCGTTGTGGTGCTGACGATCGACGCCGGTCGGCCGCCGTGGATCGCGCTGTCGCTGGCTGCGAGCTTCGGGACCTACGGTCTGGTGAAGAAGGTGGTGGGAGTCGGCCCGATCGAAGGCCTCGTCGTCGAGACATCGATCCTGGCGCCGCTGGCGCTCGGCTACCTGCTGGTGGTCAGTGCGACGGGAAGCGGGACGTTCGTCTCGCACGGCCTCGGCCACTCGCTGCTGCTCGTCGGTGCGGGACCGGTCACCGCCCTGCCACTGTTGGCGTTCGCCGGCGCGGCGGCGGCGGTGCCACTGTCGCGGCTGGGGTTGATGCAGTACTTGACGCCCACCCTTCAGTTCCTGCTCGGCGTCCTGGTGCGGCACGAGCCGCTCGGTGCCGGCCGCCTGGTCGGCTTCGCGCTCGTCTGGGTCGCGCTCGCGCTGTTCACGATCGACACGGCAACCCGTCGTCGCCAGCAGCTCGCGCTCACGGTCGGGGCCGGCACCGCGGCCTGACCCGACGTAGCGTTGGCACCGTGCTGATGCTCACCGACACGAAGACCCGCAAGCTGGAGGAGATCCGGCCGGAGTCCGGCCGTCGGCTGCGGATGTATGCGTGCGGCCCGACGGTCTATCGCTTCCAGCACGTCGGCAACTACCGGACCTTCCTGCTCGGCGACCTCATCGTCCGCGTCGGCGAGGTGCTGCACAGCTGGCAGGTGCAGCTGGTGCAGAACATCACCGACGTGGGGCACCTTGCCGACGACACCGGCATCGAGCTCGCCGGCGAGGACAAGATGCTGCTGGCGGCCCGCGAGGAGGGACGCGATCCGTTCGACATCGCGCGCTTCTACGAAGCTCAGTTCCACGAGGACTGCGCCGCCTTGAACATCCGGCCCGCCGACGTCTATCCGCGGGCGTCGGAGTCCATCGACTTGATGGTCGACCTGATCGAGAAGCTGATCGCCAAGGGGCATGCCTACGTCGGTTCGGACGAGTCGGTCTACTTCGACGCGCGGTCGTTTCCGTCGTACGGGGCGTTGTCGGGCAACCGGCTCGAGGACCTGCGCGCCGGGCACCGGCACGATGCCGACGACTTGTCGGTCGGCAAGCGCTTCCACGCCGACTGGGCGCTGTGGAAGCACGCCGGCGAGCAGCGGCAGATGGTGTGGGACACGCCGTGGGGGCGGGGCTTTCCGGGATGGCATCTCGAGTGCTCGGCCATGTCCCTGCACCATCTCGGTGAAACGTTCGATGTGCACACCGGTGGCATCGACCTGCGCTTCCCGCATCACGAGGACGAGCGTGCGCAGTCCAATGCGGCCGTCGGGCACGAGGTCGTGCAGCGATGGGTGCACGGTGAACATCTGCTGGCCGAGGGACGCAAGATGGCCAAGTCGACCGGCAACGTCGTCCTGGTCCGTGACGTCGTCGACCGCGGCTTCGACCCGCTCGCGCTGCGGCTGTTCTTCCTGACCGGTCGCTATCGCCAGCAGATGAACCTCACCTGGGACGCTCTGGCTGCCGCTGACCGGCGATTGAAGCGGTGGCGGTCCAGAGTGGCTGAGTGGGCGGAGACGACGTCAACCGCGATGTGTGCCGACTACGTGCAGCGGCTGCGCGACGCGTTCGACGACGACCTGGACACACCAACCGCACTCGTCGCGCTCGGAGAGCTGGAGAAGGACCCGGAAATCCCACCCGGCTCGAAGTTCGAGACCTTCGCCTGGGTGGACCGCATCCTCGGGCTGGACCTCGCCCGCGATGTCGGCCGGCCGCGTGACGTCATCGCCGAGCTGCCGACCGGTGCAGCCGAGCTGCTGCAACAGCGTGCCGGCGCGCGAGACGCGAAAGACTGGACCGGCTCGGACTCGTTGCGCGACGAGCTGGCCGCGCTGGGGGTCGACGTCACCGACGGTCCCGACGGTCAGACCTGGTCGGTGCGCGGTCGATAGCTGTCGCGCGGCATCGGCCGACGAGATTGAGCTGCTGCGCGAGATCGAGGTGGCCGCCGACACGGTCTTCGCGGCCAGCGGCATCGTGGGCCTTCCGCCGGCGGCGTCCGTGGACGACCTGCGCCGGTCGGCTGCGCTTCTCGTCGCCGGGGCCCCACCGGTGGGCTTCGCGCGCCTCGAAGTCGTCGACAGCAGCGCCCATCTCGAACAGCTCTCCGTGCACCCGTCCGCGATGCGGCAGGGACACGGAGCGCGGCTTGTGCGCGCCGCAGAGCACTGGGCGCGGCAAACCGGCTTCACCACGATGACACTCATCACGTTTCGCGACGTGCCGTGGAACGCGCCGTTCTATTCAGCGCTCGGGTTTGCGCCGATCGACGAGCTGACGCCAGAGCTGGGACGGCTGCGCGAGCACGAGAAACACGCGCTCGGCCTGGACGCGCTCGGCGCGCGCGTCGTCATGCACAAGCATCTCTAGCGGCTGCTGCGGATCGGCGAAGCGGTAGTCGCCCGCTGTGTCAGCTGGTGCGCACCTCGGCGAGCCGGGCGTTGTCGATGACGACCGCCGCCGGCCCGTCAACGAGACGCAACGTCGCGAGAGCCGTCTCGCCGAACGCGTTCTTCGCGCCGCTCGATAGCGCCAGCACGCCGATGACGCGACCGCCATGGCCTTTGAGTGGCATCGACAGGAACGTCGACATGCGGGCTTCTTCGTCCTCGCCGAGCAGACCGGCCGGATCGGCGACGCGCAGATCGAGCCCGGAGACAGGCACGTCCTGTCCCGTCGTGGCTGCGGCAGCATCAGCGGCCGCAGCGAGGAACTCGCTGTAGTGCGCCTGGGAGGTCTCGCCGGCAACGGCGACGTAGGAGGTGCGCTCCTCGAGCAGCAGAACCGCAGCGAGGTCATAGTCGACGAACCGCTTGAGCACGTCGAGCACTCCCGCCACGGTGTGCTCGAACCCGTGCGTCGTCATCGCGAGTGCCGTCACGTCCGCGGCAACCGACGTCTCGAAGAGCTTGCGGTCGAGCAGGTCGCACACTCGCGACAGGACATCGTCGTCCGACAGCTCGACCGGGTCGGCGCGCAACGCGGGCCGGCCGTCGCGGGCGGCATCAGCTGCAGCGATGACCTCCTGCACCGCCTCGACAAGCTGCGGAGCCTCGAAGTCCTTGGTGAGATAACGGTCGGCACCGGTCTGCGCGCCCCAGTAGCGATCGCTTGCCGCGTCGAGCGAGGTCAGGAGCACGATCGGGATGTCCGCGGTCTGCCAGTCGTCCTTGAGCAGCCGTCCGGCCACATAGCCGGAGACGCGGGGCATCTGCACGTCGAGGACCACGGCATCGGGCATGGTGCGGAACACCGTTTGCACGGCCTCCACGCCGTCCTCGGCAGGGATGACGTCGAAGCCTTCCCGGGTCAGCACCGAGGTGACGATGCGGCGCAGGGTCGGGCTGTCGTCGGCGATGACAACGGTGGGCATGGCTCGCAACTCCTCAGCGCCCGACGAGGCGGCGTACCGTCTCGACGAGCTGGTCCTGGTCGAACTCGGTCTTCAGCAGATAAGCACTGGCGCCCGCCTCGAGTCCGGCGCGCTGGTCATCCTCGCTCCCCCGCGACGTCATGATGATGACCGGCACCTGCTCCCAACCGCGAGTCCGGCGGATCGTCCGGGTCAACGCGAACCCGTCCATGCCGGGCATCTCGACGTCGGAAACGACAAGATCCGCGGGCTTGTCCTTCAGCCTCGCCGCACCGTCGAGGCCGTCGACCGCGGTCACGACCTCATAGCCGGCACCCTCGAGGATGACCCGTTCGAGCTCGCGAACGCCCACCGAGTCCTCCACGACGAGCACCCGCGGCCGCTTCGCCGTCGACACGGCCGGCCCCGGGACCGCCGCGGCGACCTGCGCGGGGCGCGCATCGCCGACAAGCTCGCGAAGGTCGACCAGGCAGATCACCGTGCCGTCGCCGTCGATGGTGGCGCCGCTGACGAGCGGCAACCGGCCGAGGAACGAGCCGAGATCTTTGACCACGAGCTCCAGCTCGCCTTCGAGGCGGTCGACCGCCCACGCCACCTGTCGCTCGCCGTGCCGGACCACAACAGCCGCTGTCGCGTCACGGTCGCCGGACACGCCGAGGGCGGCACCGAGGTCGAGCAGCGGGATCGTCGCACCGTGCCGGACGACGACCGGGCTCCCGGCCAAGACGTGCACGGAGGCGTCCTTCAGCGTGATCGACTCGACGATGCCCGGCACGGGCAACGCGTATCGCTCGTCACCGACCCGCGCGATCAGGCAATGCAACACCCCGAGCGTCACCGGCAACGTGAGGGTGAACGTGGTGCCGACGCCAGGCTCGGACCGTAGGTCGACGATGCCGCCGAGTGACTCGACGGCCGTGCGTACGACGTCGAGACCGACGCCGCGGCCCGAGGTCTCGGTAACGTGCGTCGCGGTCGAGAACGACGGCAGGAACAGCAGTTGCAGCAGGGCATGACCGCCGAGGGTCGAGTCCGCCGGCAGCAGGCGGTGCCCGACGGCAGCGAGCCGCAGCGCGTCCTCGTCGATCCCGCCGCCGTCGTCAGCCACTTCGAGCACCACGGTGCCACCAGCAGCACGCGCGCTGACCGTGACCGTGGCCTGCGCGGGCTTGCCGGCGGCGACGCGGTCCGCGGGACCTTCACAGCCGTGGTCGACCGCGTTGACGACGAGGTGTTTCAACGCGTCGGACACGCCGTCGAGGACCTGCTTGTCCAGCTCGACGTCCTCGCCGACCAGCACCAGGCGGACGTCCTTGCCGGTCACCGCACCGACGTCGCGCACCACTCGCGGCAAACCGGCGACGACACGACGCACCGGCACCATCGCGAGCCCCATCGCGCCGTCCCGCACCTGCGCGAGTCGCCCGTGGGCATCGTCGACCAGCTCGCGCAAGTCGCGCGTCGCGGCGGACAGCTGGTCGCCGACAGCGACGAGCCGGCTGAGGGCGAGAGCAGGATCGCCGTCAAGGCCGGCTGGCAGGGTGTCGCGGAGCGCACGCAGCCAGCGCGCCTGCTCGGCGGTCAGGGTGTCGAGTGAGCCACTCGCGCGCTCGACCCGGCGAGCGTCGAGCTCGGCTTCGCCGACGACGTCGAGCAGGTCATAGACCTTGTCGGTGGCGACCCGCACCGAGTCGCCGCGGGTGACGCTGAGGTGGTCGAGCGTCGCCTGGTCGGCACCGTCGTCCGCACCGGACGGGACGCCTTCACACGGGGGCGCTTCGGGCCGGACCGGCACGACCGCGGGCTCACCGGCAATGGCGTGCTCCAGCGCCGCGGCCAGCGCCGTGAGGTGTTCGTCGGGCACGGGGTTCTCCAGCCCGGGCAGCGACGACCCGATGCCGTCGCACGCTGCGAGCAGGAGGTCGATGAGGTCACGACGGACGGGCAGCCGCTCGTCGCGCAGCGCACCGAGGAGGTCCTCGCAGCGGTGCGCGACCTGGAGCACGCCGGTGAGCCCGAGCATGCGGGCCGAACCCTTGACCGTGTGCGCGTCCCGGAACATGCCCAGGACGACCTGCCGCGGCGACGGGTGCGACTCCAGCTGGAGCAGGCCGGCGGACAGCGACGCGACCCGTTCCTCGACCTCGGCGCGGAACGTCGCGAGCAGCTCGGGGTCCTCAGCCCAGCCGGCCATCTGACCTCACTCTTGAGGTGTCGGCGCCGGTCATGTGACCTTGAACCCGCCGAGCGCGGAGCGGAGGGCCGCGGCAAGATCACGCAGCCGGCCGGCCGCCGCCACATGCCGGCTGCTGCCGTCGCGGTAGCGGTCGCTCGCGGTGGTCACGGTCGACATCGCGGCGACGACGTCGTCGGCGGCTAGCCGCTGCTGGCGGGTGGCCTCGGTGATCTCGCGTGACGCGAGCGTGGTCTGGTCGACCATCGTCGCGATCCGGGTCAGCGCGGTGACGACGTCGTCCTGCAGCGCCGCACCGGCGGCGACCGCTTCGAGGCCCACGCGGCTGGCTGCTGCGGTCTCCTCGGCTCCGTGCTGGAGCTCACCGACGATGCCGTCGATGCGAGCCGTCGCCTCGCGGGCCCGGGCCGCCAGCGAGCCGACCTCGACGGCGACGTTGCGGAAGCCATGCCCATGCTCGCCGACGCGCGCCGCCTCGATCGAGGCGTTGACGGCGAGGATCGACGTACGCCGGGCCAGCTCGTCGATGGCGTGAGTGGCGGTCGAGATGCGACCGATCCGGTCGCGCAGGATGTTGGCTCGGCTGTCGAGGTCGCCGACGCGACTCGCGATGCGTTCCATCGCCGCCGTCGCTTCCTCGACGGCGGTCGCGCCCGCATCGACGTCCAGCCGGGTGCTGCCGGCGAACTGGGACACCCGCACGGCGGTGTCGGCGATGCTGGCAGCAGTCGCGGCGAGCTGGCCGATCGTGGTCGTCGTCTCGGCGACCGCGGAGACCTGTGCGCCGACGGCTCCGGCCTCCTGCTCGGCGGCACCGGCCAGCTCGACCGCGCTGACCGCGAGCTGGTCGGCAACCGTGTCCATCTGGCGCACCAGCCGGCGGAGCGCCAGCAACGTGTCGGCGAATGCGACGGCCATGCTCGCCGTGACGGGGTCGGCATCGCTGCTGGTCGCGGGCACGACGCTGAGGTCCCCACCGGCCACCCGGTCGAGCACCGCGGACAGACCCCGGACGTCTCGCTCGAGGGACTGCCGGCGCCAGTGCGCCTCGTGCGCAGCATCCCGGGCCAGCTGCGCGAGAGCGCCCGCGGACCAGCCGACAGCCGGGAACGCCGGCAGCAGCACAACGAGTCGCCCGACACCGGCAACGGTCAGCGTGTGGGAGAACCCGGCAGCGGCATAGATGCCCGCCGCCGCCCCAGCGCCGACGACGAGACCAAGCGCCTGCCCCGAGACCGCGCCGGCAACGAGCACGACCGGGAGGAACAGCACCCACGCAGGTCCAGCGACGCCGTCAGCGTTCGCGACGACACCGGCGACCGCGACGAGCAGCGCAACCATGAGCGCGGCTCCGAGCAGCCGTCGCCGGGCCGGACGGACGATCGTGGAGTAGGCGTCGCCGGTGAGGTTGGCCAGCGCCAGCGCGGTGACCGCAGCACCTAGGCCCCAGCCGGCGAACGGCAGCTCGTGGACGTGCAGTGAGCCGTTGCCGAACCGCGCGGCGAGCAGCGCGGAGAGCACCAGCAGCACGAAGCCGCCGAGTGTGACGAGCTCGGCGACGCGGAGGAGCCGGCGGGCGAAGTCCGGATCGGCGATGCCGCTCGAGGGCAGCGACTCGACGTCGGTGGGCGCCGCAGGCGGCAGCGTCTCGACCCCCGCCAGTGCGGCCAGCCCCCGCTCGACGTCGCGCGGCAGACCGGTCGGGACGGGCATCGGCGAGCGTGGCAGCACGGAACGGTCCCCGGCCGCCTGACGTGGAAGCGCCCGCACGTCCAGCACTGGTCCGACCCCTTCCGCGACGGCGCCCGGAAGGACGTCGTGACCACTCGCACGCGGCTTGGGCAGCGGCAGCGCAGAGGTCACGTCGTCGGCTGAAGCACCGCTGCGCCTCATGTCGTCCTCCGACCGCGACGAGTCACTCGTCACTGCACATATCGGCCGCTCGGAGCCCCGGCTGCAGCGAATGGCGCAACGAGGAGTGCTCCGAACGACTCACGGGTTCGTGAACGCCGGGCAACGGATGTCGGCCGGCCGGTGTCAGCTCACCTTGAACTGCGCGATCGAGGCGCGCAGCTCGGCCGCCAACACGTTGAGCTGGGCAGCGGCGGCAGCGGCCTGCTTGGAACCCACGGCGTACTGCCTGGAGACGTCGGAGACCTGGGTCATGGCGCCGACCACCTGGTCCGAGGCGGATCGCTGCTGCTGGGTCGCGATCGAGATCTCCTTGGCAGCGGTCGTCGTCTCGTCGACCATGTTGCTGATGCGCTCCAGCGCCTCGACCACACCACGGGCGAGCTGGGAGCCGGTGCGGACCTCCTTCGCCCCTTCCTCGCTCGCGATGATGGTGGCGTTGGTCTCCGCCTGGATCTCACCGACGATCGCGGCGATCTGGCCGGTCGACTCCTGGGCGCGTTCGGCGAGCTTGCGCACCTCGGAGGCCACGACGGCGAAGCCACGGCCGTGCTCGCCCGCGCGGGCCGCTTCGATCGCGGCGTTGAGGGCGAGCAGGTTGGTCTGGTCGGCAAGGTCGTTGATGACCTCGAGGATGCGGCCGATCTCCTGGCTCTTCTCCCCGAGGGAAAGGGTGCGCGCGGCGATCGAGTCGACCCGTTCAGCGATGGTGTCCATGGCGCCGACGCTGGCTTGGACCGCGGTGCGGCCCTCCTCGGCGTGCCGCAACGTCTCCGCCGCATAGCGCGCGACCGCTTCCGCCGTCTCGGCGATCTGCGCAGCCGTGGCCGCCAGCTCTTCGATCGTGGACGTCGTCTCCGAAACGGCCGAGGACTGCTGCGTCGCGGAGGCAGCATGCTCCTCGGCGGTCGCGAGCAGCTCGCCCGCGGCGGCGCCGATCTGCTCGCCACCAGTGCGGATCTGCGCGACGAGCGAGCGGAGGTTGGTCAGCGTGTGCCCGAACGCACTCGTCAGCATCTGCAGCGCGGCGTGGGTGGCCTCACCGTCGCCGAGCTCGACGGCGAGATCTCCCTCGGCCGCCCGCGCGAGCACCCGGGAGAGCTCTTCGACCTTGCGCTGGAGCTCGTCGCGCTCGGCCTTGGCATGGGCACGCATGGCCCAGACGGACGAGGCGAGCGTGCCGTTGAACCACGCGATCGCCGGGAACACCGGTACGACGAGGACGAGCCAGGCGGCGCTGCTCGCGTCGAGCGTGTGCGCGATCGCCGATGCGGCCACCAGGCCGGCGCCGGCGAAAAGGCCGAGCACCACGGACTGGAGCTGGCGCATCGTCGTCGCCGCGAAGAGCACGCTCGGAAGCAGCAGGATCCAGAACGGGCCCCGGACACCACCCGAGACGGAGACCGAGCCGGAGACCGCGATCATCGTGCTGAGCAGCAACGTGGCGCGATAGACGGTGATTCGCTTGCGGAAGTGCGGGCTCACCTCGTGCAGCATGGGCAGCACGGTCAACATGACAGCGTTGAGCACGGCGAGGCCTTGCCAGGCCAGGAAGGCGTAGAGGTGCAGGCGCACGTCGCCGTGCTCACGGTGCAGCACGATCGCGCCGACGGTCGCCAGCACGATGCCGCCCCAGGTGGCTATCGCCGCAACCCGGCTCAGCCGCTTGGAGAAGTCCACGAGCCCTCCTCGTTCGGAATGTCCTTGTGGCTCTCTAGTTCTCTCGGGCTATTCACCCGATCGCTGTAGTGGTCACGCGCTGCGTCGCCGACGCGGGAGCGCGTCGCGCAGGCGCATCACGGCCTCGACGTCGAGCACCGCGATCGGCCCGTCCTCGCGCGGGAGCTGACCGGCCACCAGCTCAGCACCCCCGCCGGGAAGCGCCGCGGGGAACGGTGCGACGTCCTCGATGACCGAGGTCGTGCCCTCGACCTCGTCCACGAGCAGGCCGATGCTGGCGTGGTCGGTGCTGAGCACGACCAGGCGGGCACGCGCGGTGAGTGCGACCGCATCCGCGCCGAGCAGGGTCCGCAGATCGAGCGCGGGAAGGATGCGGCCACGCCAGTTGCCGACCCCGGCCAGCCAGACCGGCATGCCCGGCACCCGGGTCAGCGGCGGAACCCGGCCGACCTCGGCGACATGGGCGAGCCCGACGGCGAACCGCCCGGCGCCGAGGCGCACGACGACCGCCTCATCGCCGGTTGCGGCCGCCACGGCCGCGGGGGGTGCGTCGCTCACCCCAGTGGTGTCGGCGGGTGCGCGGCCGAGGTGAAGCGGCCGGCGCCTAGCCCGGGCGCCGGCGGCCGGCGATCACCACGCCGACGACGGCTCCGGCCGCGCCGGCAAACAGAAAGAGAGTGGCCACCACGCCGATGCCGGGATCCCCGCCGATGCCACCGGGGATGACCACCTCATCCGAGGGCCGTGCCACGGTCAGGAGCACCAGCACGACCACGAGCCACCCGAGCCCGGGCATGGCGGCCGCCTGGATGTTGCGGCTGCCCCGCGCGGCGAGCACCGCGACGACGAGGTTGCCGCCGAACGCGATGACGTCCGCGAGACCTTCGATGCCGCCGGGAAGCCGCACCGGGATGAGGAATGCTCCCCACACACCCAGGGCGGCACCGAGCAGCGCGAGCAGGGCGTAGACCGCGCCGAGCGGGAAGCGGTCGATGTCCTCCACGCCACGCTCACCGTCCGCCACGCCCGGAGCGTAACCGGCGCTCCGGCCGGCTCCTTCGCCGTCGCCGATCGCCGTGGCTGTCGCCGTCGCCGTCGCCGATCACTGCGTTAGTGACGACATCGGCGTCGATGACTGCGTTAGATCGTTCCGAACGCAGTGATCGACGGGAGGGATGGCTGGGTCGAAGCCGAGCGCCCGGCGCGCGGCGGCCACTTCCGGAGAACGCCGTGGGTCGAGCGCGGCGATGCGCTGCGGCGCATCTTCTCGCGCCCGCAGCCAGTCTCGAGCCAGCTTGTCGGGTCTGCGCAGATCCTCCTCGACGATCCGCAGGACATGCCAACCGCGGGCGGCCAACCAGCGGTCGCCCTGCCGGTCGTTGCGGAACGCGCCGCGCTCCACGTGTGCCTCGTATCCTTCGTACTCCCCCCCCCGGAGGAGCCGCCGGTCGCCGAAGTCACCTTTGGCACGTAACAAGCCGTCCGGGTCACGGATCTGGAGGTCGACATCAAGGTAGGGAACCTGTCGATCGAGCAGCAGCAGACGCGTCTGCGTCTCCTTGGGCGAGTCGACTCCGTCGCGACTCTCGGCGAGCCATCGATCGGCCCGTCGTACGTTCCGCAGACCCGCGGCGGCATGCACGGCAGCCATGAGCTGATCAACGTCACAACGATGTCGTCGGCGGGCACCGTCGATCAGCTGCACAACAAGCAAGCGATTGCGCGACTCCTGTGGGTCTCGCGCAAGGTCGATCAGCGTCCGCGCCGGCGTGGTGACGCGAATGCCGTTGACCAGCTGAACGTCGAACGGGGCCAGTGTTGCGTGCCGCAACCTCAGCCCAGCACGCTGGCGGTGCCGGTCCTCCGGGGCGACCGTGAGCTGGATCGCGGCCGACTCAGCCGACCAAGCTCCGGGCGTCCATGGCAGTGCGAGGAGCGCGGCTGCCGAACGATGGCTGACGGCGGCTGACTCGTGTTGGGTTGCGAGTGCCGCCCGGCACCGAGTCGCGAAACCGGTGCTGGCGGTTGACGACACGAGTACGCCGCGAAACAGCGCCGTCGCGGCGCCGGAACGCAAGGCGCGATTGAGCTCGATGTCAGTGACCGCATCGCCGCGCAATGAGCGGCGGGCAGCCGGAAGACTGGGCAGCATCGGACGACGGTGCCAGCTGCCAGACAGCTCGGGTCGTCGTACGAGCGGCTTGTGGACGACCTTCCAGGTGCCTCCGGGCGGTGCGAAAGCGCACGCTCTCGCCGATCACTGCGTTGGTGACGACATCGGCGTCGATCTCTGCGTTAGATCGGTCCGAACGCAGTGATCGACGGAGGTGCCAGGTCAGTCGGCGGTGGGAGCCGACGCCTGGGCGATGACCTCGTCGCGCAGGTCGATGACCTGCTCGTGCAGGTCGATCACCTGCGCGGCCGAGGCGACCGCCACGGGGCCGCCGGCAGCGTCGAGCACGCGGGTGATCTCGCTGCCGACGAGCTCGTCACGGTCGAGCAGAGCGTCGCGAAGCGCGGCGATCAGGTGCTGGTTGTCCTCGAGCCGGCTCTTGACCACGAGCTTCTGCTCCTGCAGCAGCTCCTCGACCCGCGCGCGGCCTTCGCCGTCGCCGAGCACCCGGCCGACGAGGTTGGTGTCGCTGAACGCGTTGCCCTGTACGGCGGCGTAGGAGATGAGTGTCCCGGCCATCCCGGCAGCGCCGACCATCTGTGCGGCGACGTTCGTGGCATAGAGCAAGTCACCTCTCGTGCCGGTGGTCACGTCACCGAAGAACATCTCCTCGGCGCACTGACCAGCGAGCGCGATCTGGATCAGCTGCAGCATCTCGGTGCGGGAGCGGGTGTAGACCTCTTCGGCGTCGCCGTGCGCGAGCATGCCCAACGCCTCGCGGCGCTTGATGATGGACAGGACCTCGAGACGCCGTGACGGGGCGACCAGGTAGGCCGCCGTCGCGTGTCCCGCCTCATGCGTT
>JAVEEH010000148.1 GCA_030840545.1 Frankiaceae bacterium
GGGCCGGCCCCACCGGGTGTTACGGATAGATTGCAGGGCGTGGACGCGCCGATCGGGATCTTCGACAGCGGGGTCGGAGGTCTCACCGTGGCTCGGGCCGTCCTGGACCAGCTGCCGCACGAGCCGGTCGTCTATGTCGGTGACACGGCGCACTGCCCCTACGGCCCGCGGCCGATCGCCGAGGTGCGCGGGTTCGCGCTCGACGTGATGGACCACCTGGTCGAGGAGCACCAGGTCAAGCTCCTCGTCATCGCGTGCAACGCCGCCTCGAGCGCGTGCCTGCGCGACGCGCGGGAACGTTACGCAATGCCGGTGGTCGAGGTCATCAACCCGGCCGTACGCCGCGCGGTCGCGGCGACCCGCAACAAGCGGGTCGGCGTCATCGGCACGAAGGCGACCATCACCAGCCGGTCCTACGACGACGCGTTCGCGGCGGCTCCGGACATCGAGCTGACGACGGCCGCCTGCCCGCGGTTCGTCGAGTTCGTCGAGCAGGGCGACACGTGGGGCGGCGAGCTGCTCGCGGCCGCGCAGGAATACCTGGCTCCGATTGTCGAGGCCGGGTGCGACACGCTCGTCCTCGGCTGCACGCACTACCCGCTGCTGACCGGTGTCATCTCCTACGTCGTCGGCGAACAGGTAACCCTCGTGTCGAGTGCTGAGGAGACGGCCAAGGACGTCTACCGCGAGCTCGCCGGCGACGACCTCTTCCGCGCCGAGTCCCTGCCCGCGCCGGTGCACCGTTTCCTGGCCACCGGTGACCCCGAGCCGTTCCAGCGCCTGGGCCGGCGCTTTCTCGGCCCCGAGATCGGCGATGTCGCCCGCGCGGAGCGGTCACCGCAGCTGCTGACCGGTGGGTCGCGCACATGAAGCTGACCGTCCTCGGCTGCGCCGGCACGTTCCCCGGGCCGGAGTCGGCCTGTTCGTCGTACCTGCTCGAACAGGACGGCTTCCGGCTGCTCGTCGACGCGGGCAACGGCTCGACCGGCATGCTGCAGCGCTCGATCGGTCTGCTGGACATCGACGCGGTGCTGATCAGCCACCTGCACGGCGACCACTACCTCGATCTCGTCACCTACACCTACGCGCGCCGTTATCACCCGGCCGGCGCCTCGGCGTCTTTGCCGGTCTACGGTCCGAGCGACATCCGGGCGCACCTCGCCGGCGCGTTCGGACGACCGGTCGGCGACCTGCTCGACGAGGTCTACGAGTTCCGTCCGATCGCGCGTCCGGGCCGCATCGGCATCGGTCCCTTTGAGATCGACCTCGCCCGGGTGAACCACCCGGTGGAGACCTATGGCATGCGGCTGGCCGCCGGCGGCCGCACACTCACCTACAGCGCCGACACGGGCAACAGCGACGAGCTCGTCAAGCTGGCCCGCGAGACGGACCTGTTCCTGTGCGAGGCGTCCTACCTCGACGGCGAGGACAACCCACCGGACATCCACCTGACCGGCCGGGAGGCCGCCGAGCACGCCACCCGGGCGGATGTGCGCCGCCTGCTGCTCACCCACCTGGTGCCGTGGGGCGACCCGGAACGTACGCTCGGCGACGCGCAGGCCGGCTACGACGGCGAGATCGTCGTCGCTGCCGCCGGCGCCGTGTTCGACGTCTGAGTCGTCTGCCTCGAGGGGTTCGCCCGCATGTCCCGTCCGGACGGTCGCAAGGCCGACGAGCTGCGCCCGGTGACGATCACGCGCGACTGGCTCGACCACGCCGAGGGCTCGGTGCTCATCGAGTTCGGCAAGACCCGTGTCCTCGTCGCCGCCTCGGTGACGCAGGGAGTGCCGCGCTGGCGGCAGGGCAGCGGACTCGGCTGGGTCACCGCCGAGTACGCGATGCTTCCGCGCGCGACGCACACCCGCTCCGACCGCGAGTCGGTCAAGGGCCGGCTCGGCGGGCGGACGCACGAGATCTCGCGCCTCGTCGGCAGGTCGTTGCGTGCCTGCATCAACTACAAGGGCCTCGGCGAGAACACCATCGTGCTCGACTGCGACGTGCTGCAGGCCGACGGTGGGACCCGGACGGCGGCGATCACCGGCGCCTACGTGGCTCTCGCGGACGCCGTCGCCTACCTGCGTGACCGCGGTGCGCTCGCAGGCGAGCCGTTGACGTCGTCGGTCGCTGCGGTCTCCGTAGGGCTGTTCGCGGACGGCCCCCGTCTCGACCTCTGCTATGAGGAGGACGTGGCGGCCGAGACGGACATGAACGTCGTCTGCACCGGTGACGGACGCTTCGTCGAGGTGCAGGGCACCGCTGAGGGTGAGCCGTTCGACCGGTCGCTGCTCGACGGCCTGCTCGACCTCGGCGTGCACGGGTGTGCGGAGCTGACGATGCTGCAAACCCAGGCTCTGTCCGGCTCCCGCCGACCGCGGAGCAGCACCGACCCGACCGGCATGTGAGCACGCGCGTCGTGCTCGCCACACGCAACGCGCACAAGGTGGCGGAGCTCCGCCGGATCCTGATGCCCTACGTCGATGGTGTGGAGCTGCTCGGTCTCGACGAGCTGCCGGACATCGCTGAGGTGGCGGAGACCGGCGCGACGTTCGCCGACAACGCCCTGCTGAAGGCGCGCGCTGTCGCCGAGCAGACCGGGCTGGTCGCGGTCGCGGACGACAGCGGCCTGGCGGTCGACGCCCTCAACGGGATGCCCGGCGTGCTTTCGGCCCGCTGGTCGGGCATGCACGGCGACGACGACGGCAACCTGCGGCTGGTGCTCGCACAGCTCCGCGATGTCCTCGACGATCGGCGCGGGGCTGCGTTCGTGTGTGCAGCGGCGGCGGTGGCACCCGACGGTCGTGAAGTCGTCGCGACCGGACGGCTGGAGGGGGTCCTGACCCACGCGGCGCGGGGGTCAGGGGGCTTCGGTTACGACCCGATCTTCCAGCCGGTGGGGGAGCAGCGGACGACGGCGGAGCTGTCAGCTGGAGACAAGGACGCGATCAGCCACCGGGGCCTGGCTTTCCGTGCGCTGGGGCCGCTGCTGCGGGAGCTGCTGCTCCTCCCACCAGCGCGCCACGCCCAGCAGGACAGCCGTGAACAGTCCGACGCAGGTGAACAGCTCGGCCATGACAACGCTCCTGTCCGTGATCGTGCGAACCCGACTAACTAAACCAAGTTACTTATCCAAGTTACCACAGATTAGCGGGATGTAAACACCGAGCGGAGCGGGCCGCTGGAGCGTCAGCGGCCGCGGACATCCAGCAGGACCTGCACGGTGTCCAGGGCGAGGTCGGCGCCGCGGGCGATCGCCACCCGGGCTGCCTCGGGGACGTCCTCGAGGCGGTCGACGACGAGCGCGAGGTCGGGCACGTCGGGCACAGTGATCTCCCACTGCCCGGCCCGGCGGCGACAGGTCACCGTGAATGTTGGCTCGCTCATGACGAGTCGAGGGTTTCGACAAGTCGATGGCCGTTCCTGCCCGAACGGCCCAGTCTCGCGCCCGGTCGCGCCTTCTACGATCAGGCGATGACGGGGCCAGCGCCGGTGATCGACCCGGCGCGAGCTGTTCGTCGTATCGCCGTCGCCGTGCTGCTGGCCGTCGCCGTTGCCGCCGGCCTGGCGCTCGCGCTCGGACTCCACCATGCCGGTCCGCGAGCGGTGGCCGACCGCACGCCGTCGATCTTTCCCGCGACCCTCACCGACGGTGGCTTCCTCCAAGGTCAAGCCCGGCTCGTGTCCGCGCGGGCCCGACCGGCCACCACGAGAGCGGTCGCGATCGACCTCACGGTCCCGATCGGTTCGACGGTCTACCTGGTCGGCCGGTGCGACGCCGGCCGGCTAAAGCTCGTCGTCGAGGGCACGCGCAGCGACGGTGTGTGCTCGGGCAGACCAAGTGGCGTGATGGCACTGAAGGTGACCCGTCGATCGATCCACATCTCGGCGATCGTGTCAGCGACGCAGCGTTCGTGGTGGGGCGTGGCGATCTACCGTTGACCGCCTACGACGCGAATCTGTCGTTCAATGGAGTGTCGGCTTCGACGGGGTCGTAGCCCAACGGCAGAGGCACGTGTCTTAGGAGCACGCCAGTGTGGGTTCGAATCCCACCGACCCCACCCTCTCCGCGCGCGGTCTCGAAACGCTCGCCACGCGGACTCCGCTTCGCTCCGACCGCTAGTGCTCGCTGCCTTCGAGACCGCGCGCGGGCGGTTGACCGGCGAACTATCGCGAAACGGCCGAACCGCAGACCCGATTAGGTCAGACTCGGCGGCGTGGAGCGGGCGTGAGGGGCGGGCGGGCGCGGCTGGTCGTCCTCGCCGCGGTCGGAGCCGTCGCGTTCCTCGGAACCCCGTCCGTTCCGGCCGCGCCGCACCGCAGCGCGCCGACGAACGTCGATGACCCGCTCGCGGTCTACTTCCGTCCGGACGCCGTCGGACGATCCCAGCTGGCTCTTGCGATCACGGCCTGCGGGACCGAACGCTGGACAGTCAAAACCGGCACGGACGACGACCGGCATCGGGTGAGCACGACGGTACGCGACGTCTCGATCAAGTTCCTGCGCGGTCGCTCGACGCCGGCGACGAAGCCGCAGACCGGCCGGGTGGCGCCGGTCGAGACGACGATCTACCGCGTGCAGGCCCGCCTGCGAAAGTACGTCCGTGAGAACGACGGCGACTACCACCTCGTCCTCGTCGACCGAGCCGGGCGCAGCATCGTCGCTGAGATCCCGGCGCCGAGCTGTGTCGGATCCATCAGCCCGTTCAAGGCCGCGATCCGTTCGGTTCGCGCGCGCATGGACGACCATTACACCGTGACCACCGGCTTCAAGACGGCTAACCGCGCGGTCGTCGTACGCGGCATTGGGTTCTTCGACTACTTCCACGGCCAGACCGGTATGGCGCCCAACGACCTCGAGCTGCATCCTGTGATCGGCTTGCGGTTCCTCAGCTGACGCAGGAATTCGGACATCCGCGGCGAAGTCGTCGCCGACGAAAGGTGTGCTCATGCTGGGCTCGATGACACGGGGCGTCCTGACCAGCCGCCGAGGGGTGCTCGCCGTTTCCTGGACGGCGGCAGCACTCGGTCTGTCCCTGGCGCTCGCCGGCGCCGTCGCGCCCGCGCGCGGCGCGCCCCGATCGGCGCCGCGGCCTGTCGCGACGTCAGCGTCGGGCGCTGATCTGCGGCAGCTGCTCAACCCGTCGGGTGTCATCCCCATCAACCCGGCCGAGGAGCGAGCGGCGCAGCAGGCCTTCGGTTCGCGCCACTACGGTGCGCTCGGGCTGTCCAGCCCCGTTGCGCTGTCCGCCGCGCTGCAGCGCGGCGTGACACAAGCCGCCGGTATCCGCACCAGCAGGCTGTATGCGCACCGGTGGCAGTTGCGTGGCCCGGCGCGCTACTACGCCAACAACGCGTCGCGATCCGGCACCCTGACCAATCTCGGCTTCCAAAACCTCTCCGGTCGAGTGACCTCACTCGCGACGTCCAATCAGCGGCCGGCGCTGGTGTGGGCCGGCACTGCCGGTGGTGGGGTCTGGCGCAGCAACGACGGCGGCAAGACGTGGCGACCGCGCTTCGACCGCCAGGGCACCCTCGCGATCGGCGCCGTTGCCATCGATCCGCGCAACCCCGACCGCGTCTACGTCGGGACCGGAGAGGCCAACACCAACGCTGACGCCTACTACGGCAACGGCCTCTACGTCACCGCCAACGGTGGCCGGACCTGGCGGCACATCTACCTGCCCGGGGTCCTCACCGTGTTCCACGTCGAAGTGGTCGCGCCGTCGACGGGGTTCCCGCAGGGTCGGGTGTTCGCCGCGACCAACCGTGGCTTGTGGCTGTCGCGCGACCACGGCCGGCACTACACCAACGTCATGCTGCCGACGAACGTCGCACACAACGGCGTCTACACCGCAACACCCTTCGGCAACTTCGTAACCGACGTGCGCGTCCGGCCGCATCATGTCGGCGAGGTCGTCGCGGTCGTGGGTTGGCGTCGCGGCAAGGGCACCGAGCCCAACGGAAAGATCGACTCGGTCGGCAACGGTTTCTACCGGTCGACGAAGAGCGGTCAGCGGGGGACGTTCCACTACGTGCCGCAGGACCCGGTCACGGGTCTGGGCGTGCCGAACAACAACGCGAACGGCTCGACCCCCAGCTCCGACCCCATCGGCCGGACGTCGATGGCCTACTCCGCCGACGGCAAATACCTATGGGCCGTCGTGCAGGATGCCGGCAACCTCCGCAACGAGGTCGTCGTCGGCGGTCCGTTGCCGGCGAAGAACAGCGTGCTCAACGGCGTCTACGTCTCGACGACGGCCGACCCCGGCCAGAGCTGGGTGCCCAAGGCCAACTCCCAGGTGCTCGGCTCGGCGCCGGGCAGCGGTCTGCTCATCCAGCAGGCCGATCTCTACGGACCCGGTGTGCAGTCCTGGTATGACCAGTGGATCGCGGTCGACCCCAACGACGACAACCGCGTGCTGCTCGGGCTGGAAGAGGTCTACGAGGCAGTCGCCGACCAGTACACCCCTGGCGTGAAGGCCCAGTGGCGCACGGTGTCGCGCTACTGGAACGGCTGCGCCCTGCTGTCCGGCGTCGACTGCTCGACGATCCCGGGCCCGGTCTATGCCGGCAAGACGACGCATCCGGACCAGCACGCGGCCGCGTTCGTCACCCACCAGAACGGCAAGACGACTCTGTTCTCGGGCTCGGACGGCGGTGTCTTCAGCCAGGACTCACATGCGACGAGCTTCGGTTACACCGGCTACGACAACACGTCCTGGCGCTGGCTCAACCTGGGCCTCGCGACCACCCAGCCCTACTACGCGGTCGAAGGCTCTGACGGCACCATCTACGCCGGCCTGCAGGACAACGGCGAGGTCAAGATCAACCCGGGCAGCACCAGGGGCGACGAGGTCTATGGTGGCGACGGCTTCGACACTGCCGTCACACCTGGCAACTCCAACCAGGTCTATGAGGAATACACCTACGGCGCCATGAGCGTCAGCAGCGACGGTGGGCACAACTGGACGTCGATCACGCCGGGTGACGCCAGCAGCACCACCAGCCAGTTCGCGACACCGTTCATCCTCGACCCGCGCAATCCGTTGCACATCGTCGAGGTCGGTCGCTACATCGACGAGGGCACCCAGGGCGTGGGCACCCGCACCTGGAAGACGACGTACGACCTCGGCGCGAGCAGGGTCGCCGGCAAGCCCGGCGTCGCCGGCGGTGGCGTCAACAACATCGCGACCGCCGTGTCGGTGCTCGGCGCCAAGATGTACGTCCCGTTCTGCGGCCTGTGCGACCCGATCAGCCAGGGCAGCGGCGAGACGAAGTACTTCCACGTCGGGCTCGCCACCAACGTGAAGAAGGGCTGCGCGGCGACGGTCGGCAGCTCAACCTGCTGGCACAAGGCCACGGCCAAGGGCCTGCCCAACCGGTATGTGCAGGGGGTGGCACTCGACCCGGTCAACCCGCGCACGGTCTACGTCGCGCTGTCCGGCTATCTGCGCCGCTGGGTGCCGAACGGCACGAAGGGCGGTCCGGTCTATGTCTCGCACGACGCCGGCGAGCACTTCCACAACATCAGCGGCAACCTGCCACGGGTGCCGGGCAACGCCCTCGTCGTGCGCAACGGGCGGATCTTCGTCGGCACCGACCAGGGCGTCTACTCCGCGAGTCAGAAGAAGATCGCTCATCCCCGGCACACGAGGTGGAGCCGAGTCGGCACGGGGCTGCCCAACGGCTCGGTGCTCGACCTGCGGCTCAACCCCAACGGCAAGCACCTCGTCGTCGCCCACCACGGTCGTGGCGTGTGGATCTACAACTTCGGTCACGCGGCCAAGCGGCCCTACCGCCAGCTCGGACTGAAGACCGTGCCGCCGGCACCGGTGACGGCTCCGCCCACGCCGGCCCGACCGGCGTTGCCCACTCTCGGTGTCGACCCGGTCATGGTGCCCAGCGGTCTGGCGCTGCTCGTGCTGGCGGCGCTGTTCCCGGCCGTGATGCGCCGCCGCCGGTGGAGGTTGGCCTAGCGAAGGCGCGCCTTCGCCGCGGCGCGGGCTAGCGTCGGGATGTGCGTGACGGTCCGGACGTGGCTGACGTCGTCGTCGTCGGCGGCGGCCCGGCCGGGCTCGCGGCGGCTGCAGAGGCTGCCCGCGGTGGGCTGAAGGTTGTCGTCTGCGAGCGCAACCACGCGATCGGCGAGCCGGTCCGCACCAGCGGCGGCAGCTTCATCCGGCCGTTGCGGCGCCTCGGTGTCCCGTCGTCCTGCTGGCATCCCGTGCACCGGATCCGCGTCATCGGCCCGACAACCGACGTGGTCAAGACCTATCGCACCGCCGTCGGCTGTGTCCTCGATGTGCGCGCCACCTACCAGTGGCTAGCTGCACAAGCGGTCGACGCCGGCGCGGAGATCCGGCTCAAGGCGCACGTGGAAGGGCCGCTGCGAGCCGATGGCGCGACCGGCACCGGCCGGGTCAGCGGGGTGCGCGTCCGGGACCCCTTCCGCGGGGTGCACGAGCTGCACAGCCGGGTCGTCGTCGATGCCAGCGGGCACACCGGTTTCCTCGCCCGCGAGGCCGGCATGCGACCGCGCAACGAACGCAGCGCAGTCGGTCTCGAGCTGGAGCTGCGCGCGCCCGGCTACGACGCCGATGAAGCGGTCTTCTGGCTCGGTGACGACATCGCGCCGGGGGGTTATGGCTGGGCCTTTCCCTGTGGGGCGGGCCGGGTGCGGCTCGGCGTCGGTGTCGTCCGGCCCGACAGCGACGCCGAGCCCCGGGTCCTGCTCGACCGGTTGCTCGACGCCTTCCGGTCGCTGGCCGGACCGGCTTCACCGGCGGGCGCGATCGAGATGCACAGCGGCCTCATGCCGGTCATCCCACCGCGGGCGACGCAGCTGGTGGGGGACGGTCTCGTCGTGGTCGGCGACGCCGGCGGGCAGGGTTCGACGCTGCTCGGCGAAGGCATCCGTTATGCGATCACTGCCGGCCGCATCGCGGGAACCTCGCTGGTGGAAGCCGGTGGTGACTACAGCCGGCGCGGACTGGCCTCCTACCCGCGACGCTGGCGGCGCAGCACCGGACGTGACATGGCGATCTCCTACGCCGTCAACACCCGCATCTGCGACTACGGGGACGCGCAGTGGGACCGCGCCATCCGCCGACTCGACCGGCTGACCCCGAAGCAGGCGGCCCGGGTCTTCGCGAGCGACTTCTCGCCGGGATGGGCGGTCAGCGTGCTGATGACCGACCCGTCGTTGTTGCTGTCGCTGGCGCGGGCGGTCAGCCGGCGAGCTGCAGGTCGCGGAGCAGCTTCGCAACGTGCCCAGTCGCCTTGACGTTGTAGAGCGCCTGCTCGACCACGCCGCGATCATCGATGATGACCGTCGAGCGGATCACGCCGGTGACGGTCTTGCCGTAGAGCTTCTTCTCGCCCCAGGCGCCGTAGGCGGCGAGCACCCGGTGCTCGGGGTCGGAGAGCAGTGTGAACGGCAACCCGTGCTCCTCCCGGAACTCGCGCAGCCGCGCCGGCTGATCGGGCGAGACACCGACCACCACGGCACCGGCGTCGCGCAGCACGGACAGGTTGTCCCTGAAATCGCATGCCTGTGTCGTGCACCCGGGAGTGAGCGCGGCGGGATAGAAGTAGAGCACGACCCGCTTGCCCCGCAGCTGCATCAGCGACACGGTCTGCTCGTCCGCGTCGAGGAGCTCGAAGTCCGGGGCAGGGTCTCCAACGTTGAGGCGCATTCCTTGACGCTAACCCGAGCAGTTGTCGCCGGCCCCCGGGCGGGGTAGAGGATCACCATGACCGATGGGAAGATCTCGTCGTACGACGACGACGACGGAGGCGACGTGGCGGAGCAGCGCAACCCGGACACCATCCAGCGCGAGATCGAGCAGACGCGGGCGGAGCTTGCGGACACGATCGACGCCATCGCCGATCGGATCAGCCCGAAGCGCGCCGCCAGCCGCGGCGCCCACGCGGTCAAGGCGCAGGTCGCGTCCGTGTTCAACGGGGGTGGGTCGCCGGACGGGGCTGCGGCGCCGGCCCGCGACTCCCACGTCGACACCGGCGCCCGGCACCGCGCGGTCGAGGGAGTCGCTCGAGCCGGTGGTGGCGCCGCCTACACGGGCACGAGCGGGTTCCGCGTCTCCCGGCGGCTGCGCACCGACCGGGTGCTCCTCGCGGTCGGCGTGCTCGCCGCAGCCGCAGGCGCCGTCGTGTTGTGGCGCTCGCGCGACTGACCGACCTGACCCGCTCGCGCTGGTAACCTCCGCACGCGAGGTTTGTCGACCGACTCGCTCCACGTGATCGAAGTAGGTGCCGGTGCATCCCGACTACAAGATGTCGATCGCCGGCCTGATCGTCGGTGTCGTCGTCGGGCTCACCGGCATGGGTGGCGGCGCGCTGATGACGCCGATCCTGGTCCTGTTCTTCCACACCACGCCGTCCGCCGCCGTGTCGAGCGACCTGGTGACCTCGCTGTTCATGAAACCCATCGGCGGAGCGGTGCATTGGCGCCGGGCCACCGTCCACCGCCAGATCGTGAAATGGCTGCTGATCCCGGCGGTGCCGTCCGCGTTCGCCGGTGTCTTCGTGCTCAACGCCCTCGGCGGCAAGTCCGCGGAGGACCGCATCAAGTTCATCCTCGGGGTCGCACTCGTGTTGGCCTTCGTGGCGATGGTGCTCCGGCTGCTGATGCGCCGGACCGAGCAGGTGGCGGGTGACGACGGTCTTGACACACCCGTACGACGGCCTCGGACCATCCTGATCGGGATGCTCGGCGGGCTGGTCGTCGGCATGACGTCGGTCGGCTCGGGCTCGATGATCATCGTGGCCCTGATGTGGCTCTATCCCAGGCTGTCCAACCGGGCCCTCGTCGGCACCGACCTCGTGCAGGCCGTCCCGCTCGTCGGGGCGGCGGCGCTCGGCCATGTGCTGTTCGGCGACGTGAACGTCGGGGTGACGGCGTGGCTGCTGGTCGGCAGCCTGCCCGGCGTTTTCGTCGGAGCACAGATCTCGTCGCGGACGACGGCCCCGTGGCTGCGCCCGGTGCTCGCGGCGGTCCTGCTGGCATCGGCGATGAAGCTGCTCAACGCTCCGTCTCTGCTCACCGGCGGCATCTCCGTCGCCGTGGCGTTGCTGCTGCTCTTCGTCCTGCCATGGATCTTGCCGCAACGTGGCGCGCCGAAGCCGGCGCCGGCCCTCGCTACGGAGGAGAATTCTCACCGTGCGCATCTCGGCTAAGTCTGACTACGCGGTCCGCGCGATGGCCGAGCTGGCCGTCGCGTGGAGCAGCAAGAAGACCGTCAAGGCTGAGGACATCGCCGAGGCGCAGGACATCCCGCTCAACTTCCTGCTCGGCATCCTGCGCGAGCTGCGCAACGGCCAGCTGGTGCGCAGCGTGCGCGGGCGCGATGGTGGCTACCAGCTGAGTCGGCCACCCGCGGAGATCGCGCTGGCCGACGTCATCCGAGTCGTCGACGGCCCGTTGGCCAATGTCCGCGATCTCAGCCTCTCGCAGCTGAGCTATCCCGGCGCCGCGGCACCGCTGCGTGATGTGTGGATGGCCGTGCGGGGCAGCCTGCGCGAAGTGCTCGAGAACGTGACGGTGGGCGACCTCGCGGCCGGTCGGCTGCCGAAGAACGTGCGGCTGCTGGCCGAGCGGCATCAGGCCGAACGGATCTAGAGCTCAGCCGATCAGCGCGGCGATCTCGGCGTCGAAGTCGACGCGGTCGAGCTCCGAGCCCGTCGGCACGATGGCATAGGTCTCGACCAGGAACTCCACCACGCGGTCGGATGAGGTGACCATCGTCGCGAGCGAGTCGGTCGCGAGGGTGATTCGCAGCATCCGCTCGGCGTCGTCCATCGCCGACAGCTGGTCGGGCTCGACGGTGATGTCACCCTCGCCGGACGGCACACTCACGCCGGCGGCGAGCAGGTCACGAGCGAACGTCCAGACGACGGGCTCGCCACACTCCACGCCGATCGCCAGCGACACGGCGAACGGGTCGGTGGGGTCGTATCGCAGCTCGGCTTCGAGTTCGGCCTCGCCGGTCCCGGTCGAGACGACGAGCGACACCGGCGTGGTGATGGTTCGCGGCAGGTGCAACATCTGGGGCTCCTCGAGTGCGATGCGGTCACTCATGCAACGAGCCGATGCGGCGTCGGTGACGCTCAGTCGCCAAGCTTTCGGCCGTGACTCAGCTCACGTTCGGGCTGCGCGGCTGCGGCAGCAGCTCGATCCAGGTCCGACCTGGGTGCAATGGGATGACATTGCCCTTTTTGCCCTTGAGCACCATGCGGCTCGCCGCGTTGGGTCGGTTCCACGTTCCGGTGATCAGGTGGCCGTCACGGAGGATCCAGACGCGGCCCTTGCCGGTGACGACGTCGTCGGGCGAGGAGTTGCCCAGCACGTCGTGGAAGCCTGAGGCCCGCGTCGTGATCGACATGATCACGACGTTGTTGGCGCTCACCCGCTGGCCATCGGCGAGCACGTCTGAGCTGCCGTTCTGGGTGCGCAGCCAGGCGTGACCGCCCCAGGTCCAGGCGGCGGTGGCGGACGACCACGTCAGGGACACGCTGTGGATCTTCTGACCGGGGAAGGCGGACGGGCCGTAGGCGAACATCGGGTGCGGCGCGTGCAGGCCCTTCCGCCGCGACAGGCCGGCGTTGAGGATCGTCGTTGTCGACGAGTAGACGTTGTGCGGCGCGGGGCGCGAGTAGTCCCGGTGGAAGTAGGCCGACAGCGCGTCGTAGGAAATCATGACTGCCCTGCTGGCGGCGGCCACGCCGGGCAGCACCCGGGGGTTGGCGCCGGAGAACCCGAACACCGATCCGTTGAGCAGACGGAGCAGGTCGCCGTCGCTGGTCCGGGTTGACCGGATCGGCCCGACGGTGCTGGCGCTGCTGCACTGGAACACCGCGAGCAGCCTGGTCAGGCCGCCCTCCACGGTCTCCTCCCAGACGATGTCGGCATGGTCGAGGCCCGACTGTGGCCGGGCGTCGTTGACGTTGTCGATCTTGACCCCGAGTGCCACCCGGTTGATCTTCTGGCCGTGCTGGGGCGGGAGTCCGGTGAGCGGGCACGTCGCGACCACGACAGGCTTCGGCGAGCTCGTCGCCGAAACCGAGGGGGACGCTGACGACGTCGTGCTCGGCTTGGCCGAGTGCCCACCGCCGCAGGCCGCCACCGCCGCCAGAGTCAACATCGTCATGGCAGCGGCGACCGAGGTCCGTGAGCTCCGGGGCATGCCACGACGGTACGGCGAGCCGGGGCGAAACTGTTGCTGAAACGCGGCGGATCGGTCCAACGTGACGGGTGCGGCTGTCCGGGCGGTCAGGTGCAGATGTCCTGTGCGGCAGTGCGCGGAGCGTCGACGGTGCCGCTCGTCCCGGTGGCGACGACGCGCACGTGCTGGACGCCGGTGTAGTCGGAGCCGAGCAGCACCTGCAGCCCGTTGCCGAAGCCCGGGTCCAGCCTGAGCGTGGACCCCGGGATCGATGCGGCCACGGTCTTGGCGGAGTCGGCCCGACCCGGCCCATAGCGCACGACTGTCGCCTTGGGGTCGGAGCCGGCGGGGGAGTTGCCCGTGCGCGAGATGCGGAAGCCCAGCTTGGCCATGGCTTGGGCGGCCGTGGCGGCGAAGCCGGAGCGACTCGTGGAGTTGAGCACCTCGACGGAGATGCTGCTCGGCGCGATCGTGACCTTCGGCAGGGCGCCGCGGTCAGCGGCGCTGACCGGCCGGTCCAGGGTGAGGTCGCGGAACAGCCGGTGGGTGGCCACCGGATCCCACTCGACCACGTTGCCGATCGCGCCGGCGTTGAAGCTGCCCGGCTTGAGCGGCACCCGGATCATCTCCACATGGGCAGGCGACATCGACCGCAAGTTGGACGCCAGGTCCTTGATCTGCTTGACGCCGAAGTTCTTGTCCGTCGTCAGCGAGCTGCCGACAGCGCCGATGAGCCGGTAGAGCCGCACCGGGTTGAGCAGCACGCCGGCGCTCTTCGCCTTCTGCACCATTGCGGCCATGAACTTCTGCTGTCGTTGGATGCGGCCGAGGTCGGCGCTCGGGTCGAACTCGCGGGCCCGCACGTATTCGAGACCGCGGGTGCCGTCGAGGGTGCTCCGGCCGGCGGGCAGCTCGAGTCCGCTGCCGCCGTAGCCGCCGGTGGGCAGCCGGCGTACGGGGTCGTGGATCGGCGTCGCCGTGCAGACCGTGACACCGCCGAGGGCGTTGACCATCTTGACGAAGCCGAGGAAGTTGACCTCGACGTAGTGGTCGATGCGCACATGCGTGTTGGCCTCGATCGTTCGAACCGTCAGCTGCGGTCCGCCGAAGGAGTAGGCCGTGTTGAGCTTGTTCTGGGCAGCCGGAACGATGTGACCCGTCGCGTCCTTGTGGCGGGGGATCGTGACGAGAGAGTCCCGGGGCAGGCTCACCAGGATGGCCTTGCCACCGCCGCGGGGGATGTGCAGAAGGATCATCGTGTCGGACCGCCGGCCGACATCCTGGCCGACGTGCAGCGACGAGCGCTGCTGCGCGGTCAAGCCGCTGCGACTGTCCGAGCCCACGATCAGGATGTTGAGGTCGCCCTGTACGCCGCCGTTGGGCCGGTTGCAGCTGGTGCAGAAGGGGTTGATCCTGTGCAGGGCGCCGAGGAAATGGTCGAGCAGCGCCCACCCTGTCACCGAGCTGAGCAGCACCAGAGCGGCGAGGCTGCCGGCCACCCAGGCCAGGATGCGCCGGCGTCGGCTCCACCGTCGCCGCGGTGTCGCCGGCCGCGGCGCGCCCCGGCCAGGGCCACGCGGGTCGAGCTCCGAGGGGAGTGAGCGCGGGCTCTCGTCCGCCGGCGCGTCCACCGGGGGGCCGTCACTCGGCCCGGTCATGCGGGGTACCTCCGGAGGACGGGGCAGGCCGGCGGACATACCGGCCCGCAACCCATGCTAGGCGAGCCCTCGGCAGGGTCGGGGCTGCGCCACGCGCGCAGCGGGCCGATTGCAGTAACGTGCCGACGCCATGTCTTCTCGCGCGCGGAGCACGACGCCTTCCAGCGAGCGGAGCACGACGCCTTCTAGCGCGCGGAGCACGACGACCGACTGGCCCGCCGTCTCCGCCGTCCTCACCGTGCTCAACGAGGAGCACCATCTGCGCTCTGCCGTCCGTTCGGTCCTTGCGCAGGACTATCCCGGCCCGATGGAGCTGGTGCTGGCCCTCGGGCCGTCCAGCGACCGGACCGACGACGTGGCCGCCGCGCTGGCCGGCGAGGACCCCCGGGTGGTCTGCGTCAAGAACCCGTCGGGCCGCACGCCGGAGGGGCTGAACAAGGCCCTGGCCGCCAGCCACCACCCGATCGTCGCCCGCGTGGACGGCCACGCCGAGCTGCCGCCGGACTATCTGCGGGTCGCCGTCGAGCTGCTGCAACGCACTGACGCCGTCAACGTCGGCGGGCTGATGTGGGCCCTCGGCAAGACCGACTTCGAGCGCTCTGTCGCGCGCGCGATGACGAGCCGGTTCGGCGTCGGCAACGCCCCGTTCCATGTAGGCGGCGAAGAGGGACCGGCCGACACGGTCTATCTCGGGGTCTTCCGGCGGGAGGCGCTCGAGCAGGTCGGTGGCTACGACGAGGCGTTCACGCGAGCCCAGGACTGGGAGCTGAACTATCGGCTGCGTCGCGCCGGCGGCCTCATCTGGTTCTCGCCCGCGCTTCGCGTCTCCTACCGGCCACGCGGGTCGATCGGGTCGCTGGCCGGGCAGTACTTCAACTACGGCCGGTGGCGCCGCGAGCTGATGCGACGGCACCCGACCACGGTCAGCTTGCGCTATCTCGCCCCGCCGACGGCGTTGCTGGCCGTTTCGCTGGGCCTGCTTGCCGGCGTGGTGGGCGTGTTCGCCGCGCCGCTGCTGAGCTGGACGCTGGCGTTGCCGGCCGGCTATCTGCTGGGCGTGCTCGCGGCGACCGTCGCCACTGGCGGCGGCCTGTCCTGGCGCGCCCGCCTGTGGCTGCCGGTCGTCTACGCGACGATGCATGGCGCGTGGGGGGCCGGGTTCCTGTCGTCGCTCAAGCGGTACACAGGGCATGGTTCGCCGTGACCACGTCGAGTGACGCTGTCGGGGTCGGTGTCGGCGCAGTCACCGTCACCGCATGCGTCCCGGCGAAGTCGCTGCCGACGACGAGCTCCAGCGTCGTACCGAGGGTGCCGTCCTGCTGACGGGTCGACCCGGGCACTGACGCCTCGAGGGTCCGGGACGAGTCGACGCGGTCGGTGCCGTAGCGCACGATCGACGTGCTGTAGCTGGGTGAGTCGGCATCGCCGATGCCGTCGATGATGAAGCCGCGGGAGGCCAGCTCGTCCGCCACCTTGCGTGCCATGCCCACCTGCCCGGTCCCGTTGAGCACGCGCACGTGAATCGCACTCGGCGCAACCACCAGAGGTGTCCCGCCCGGAGGCGGTGCGGCGGTCGCGCGCGGTTCGGTGCCCGGCAAGGGCCCGTCCGTCCGCAACGCACGCCACAGCGTGTTCGCACGCTTGGTGTCCCAGAAGACGACGGACGCCTGCGCGCCGCCGATGCTCACATAGGCGTTGGAGTTGGACAGCGGAACGGTCAGCAGCCCGACTTTCCCCGGCTTGAGGCCGTGCAGCTTGCCGGCGAGGCTCTTCAGCTGTGGCAAGTCGAAGCCGGGGTCGGTGTTGATCGACTTGGTGGCGGCGTTGAGGAACGAGAAGAGCCGCAACGGATGCAGCAGCAAGCCGGTGCTCGTCGCTTTGCGGATCATCGAGGCCAGGAACACCTGTTGGTTCTTGATCCGGCCGAGGTCACTGCCGTCACCGACGGCGTAACGCGCGCGGACGAAGCCGAGGGCGTCCTTGCCGTGCAGCGTGTGTTGGCCGGCGCTGATCACGAGGCCGCTGCCGATGGTGCCTCCGGTCGCCGGGTTGGTGCGGATCGGATCGTTGATCGGGTGGGTGAGGCACACGTTGACGCCACCGAGTGCATCGACCATCCGCTGGAAGCCGGCGAAGTTGATCTCGACGAAGTGATCGACCCGCAGGCCGGTGAGGTGTTCGACGGTGGCGATGGTGCACGACGGCCCGCCGATCGAGAATGCCGCGTTGAAGCGGTTCATCGTCGGCGCGGACAGCGAGCCGTTGGCGAGCCGGCACTTCGGGATCTGCGTGTAAGTGTCACGAGGGATGCTGACGAGGACGGCCTTCTGACCGTCCGCGGCGAGGTGCACGAGGATCGTCGTGTCCGACCGCGAGCCGGCTACCTCGCTGCCGAACCTCGCGCCACCTTTGAACGAACGCGTGTCCGATCCGATGAGCAGGATGTTCTGCGACTTGCCGAGCCCGGGCGGTGGTCGGTTGCCGACCACGACGATCGGCTGGTGGTGGAGGTTGCCGGACAGGTGGCGATAGATCAGGTAGCCGCCCACAGCGCTGACGAGGAGCACGACCGCGAGCGACCCGGAGATCCACCCGAGGACCCGCTTGAGTCGGGACCGACGGGCGGGCGCAGCCGCCTCGGCGACCGGTTCCGACACTGTGCATCCTTTCCCGTGCTCCGGACGCCTCGACGGGGGTCCGCAGCGCCGATCCATGCTAGGCAGCACTTCCTGAACGGAGACTTCAGCCGTCGTGTCCGCGGTTCCAGGGTTTCGGGATCAACCCGCCGTAAGGTTGTGACGAGAGTTACTGGTAGGAGCCTTCGTCCCGTTCGCCGGCGCCACCGTCGTCCTTGTCCTCGTCGAAAGCCGTGCTCATGCCTTTCGCCCGTCGGCTCGCGCCGGTAGCGCTGCTGGCAGCGGCGACGTGCCTTGCCGCCGGCCTGCCGGTGGTCACGGCCGACCCGGCCGCGGCAGCGAGCAACGAGGTCTATCGGGTCCCGCCCAACCGGGTGTTCTACCTCGAGGGCCACGGCTGGGGGCACGGGCACGGGATGTCGCAGTACGGCGCCTACGGTGCCGCCAAGGTGCGCGGGCTGAGCTATCAGCAGATCCTGGCCTTTTACTACCCGCACGCCACACTGGTCGGCCAGCCCACGTCGACCACCGTGCGTGTGCTGCTGCACTCGACGAGCAGTGACCGGCTGCCGGTCGTGCCGCGGGCCGGCGGCAACCTCACGGTCGCGACGTCTGTCGCCGGCATCGCGGACTGCCGGTTGCCGACCTCGCTCGACGGTGGGAAGACAACCGTTGCGAGCTGGCGCGCCAAGGTCGTCTCGACGCCGGACGGGCCCCGACTTCGCCTGCAGGTGAGCCCTGACGGCACGGCTTGGAAGCGAGCCAAGGTGCCGGCCTGCGATGCCGCCTGGTCGTCGCCGATGGACGGCAGCATCACGTTTGCGGACGCTGCCTACACGAAGCTGGTCCGCGGCGGCGCCGTCACGGCCTACCGTGGCAAGTTGCGTGCCGCGTTCACCGGCTCGCGCATCTACGTCGTCAACACCGCGCCGCTCGAGTCCTACCTGCAGTCAGTGGTGCCGAGCGAGATGCCGTCGTCGTGGTCGCCGGCCGCACTCCAGGCACAGGCCGTCGCCGCCCGCAGCTATGCGTCGTACGAGATCGCGCATCCGAAGAACGCGCCTTACTACGACGTCTACGACGACACCCGTGACCAGATGTATGTCGGCATGCCGGGTGAAGCAGCGTCGAGCACGGCGGCGGT